>DFYK01000131.1 GCA_002383605.1 Proteiniphilum sp. UBA4084
CTGGGCATCACCATCGGAAAACGATTCTGAGAATTCATCCTCATTGCACGCTCTTCCACGTAAATCCTTTAATCTCCTTCTTGTTGGGCAACAGAAAACTTGTCAGCCAGGCTATCAGGATTCCGGAGACCATTCCGATAAAGCCATACAGCAAAAACGATAGGGGAGCATGTTCCTTGATGATCAGCAGCAGGAAGAGCCCTGTGATCACGCCAATAAGGGCTGCCTTTGCTCCCACACGCGGAAAGAAGATTCCGAGGATAAAGAATGCACCCAATCCACTGGTAAGCAGCCCAAGGAAAGTGTTGAACTGGTCCCACAAAGAGGCGATGTCCCAGGTGGCCAGCATCAATGCCATTCCCAGTCCCAATAATCCGCAGAGAAGACCCGACAAGCGGGCCACTTTCAATTGGGAAGTGAAGGTATGGCGCGGGAAGATTGTCTGGTAAAAGTCGGATGTAATGACTGCGGCTGATGAGTTGATGTTGGATGAGAGGGTAGACATGGCAGCCGCAAATATAGCTGCAATAAGTAGGCCAGCAAAACCGACAGGCATCTCCGAGACGATAAATTGCGGAAATACCGAATCGATATTGGGATTGGTCACCATCATATTTGCCGGATGATATGTATAGAAGGCGAAGAGGCCCGTACCTATGAGAAAAAACAGGATGGTGACCGGTACGCTGAGGATACCATTCAGCCAGATACTGCGGGAAGTGGCCTTTTCATCCTTCGTGCTCATATAGCGCTGTACGATGGACTGGTCGCTGGTATAGGTGATGAGAGAGTTGGCTACCCCTCCGATTAGTACGACCCAGAATACCGGCTGTGTAAAATCAAACCGGAAGTCGAAAGTTCGAAATTTGTGTAACTCGATGGAGGTGTGCCAGAATTCTCCCAGACCGCCATCAATACCCATTACCATCAAAACAAATGCTGCAAGTGCACCAAAGACGAGAATAAATCCCTGTATGACGTCTCCCCAGACTACTGCCTCCATACCGCCGCTGGTACTGTAGAGAATGGTTACCAGTCCCATTAATACAATAGAGAGATAAATATCGAATCCTGTCACCGCATTCAGTGCCAGTGCCGGTAGAAACAGCACAATGGCAATGCGGCTCACCATGAAGACAACAAATAGGGCCGAAGCCAGCCATCTCACCAGGCGGTTGAAGCGTTTCTCCAGGTATTCGTAAGCAGTACCCAGCGGGAAGCGGGTAAAGAAAGGAAGAAAATAGCGAATGACCACAGGGACAATGAGGATGATGCAGATATTAAAGACAAGCATACGCCAGTCGGTTGCATAAGTCTTGGCAGGTATAGACAGAAATGTAATGGCACTCAGCGTTGTGGCAAAAATACTTATACCTGCGGCCCACCATGGAATGCGGCCACTTGCTTTGAAGAAATCCTCGGTATTTTCATTCCGCTTCATAAAGTAAAACCCTAGCAACAGCATCCCCCCGAAATATATAAAAAGAACAAGGTAATTAATCCAACCGAAGGAAGACTGTGAAGTATAATAAAGCTGCGTGATGAGGGGGGAACGCACGCCGGGGCTGACTTCCCCGCTGGCAATATAGACATTCTTCCCGTCAGATACATCAGATGTGACAGCCACAGGAGGATTCACGGTTTCTCCTGCTTCAAACCAAGTATCGGTGATGGTATTATAGATCAATATTCTGTTGTGAAACCCTGTATGATGTATCCACAGGCTGTCTCTTTTTGCTGTATTGCCTTCCCTTACAGCCTTCTCTACCTGTCTAAAAATATGGCCGGTATCACCTCCATATAGAAGCACGTGTGAGCCGCCCACAGCTGAGGCGGTAGCCATTGCCAGAGAAACTGATGTACCATCATCGTGACGGATATCTCTTCTTTTGGTCCATCTGTTGAGTGAAGGTCGAAAATGGTATACAGATTCATAAAAGATTGTGCCCTCTGCGGCAGTTCTTTTGGCTCTTCCGCCAAAAGAAAAGAGAGCCACCTCTTCCCCATCCTGCTGAGACGTAAGGGTAGCTCCCGACACCGGCACCGGATAGTCGGGCAGTTTTGTCCATCCTGCTGCAGGGTTTGTGACGTCAAGTACAAGAAACTGTCTGGTCGATGTGCCATCGGCCAGTTCGCCGCCAACCAAATAGACCTTTGAGCCTATGACTGTAGCTGTGGAATTTTTTACCGGCATTGGTAGTGAGGAATATTCTGTGACAGTGATGCCGCTGCCAGTGTATGTCAGCAACCAGGATTTTTCGGTGATACCGTCCGGCGTGAGTCCGCCCACGCAGAGCAATCCTTTTGGCAACGTTGCATAGGAACCTTCCGCCAATGGTACGGGCAGGTCGTTTCCCTGATAGACCTTGCTGAAAGACCCGTCAGGGAGTTGTTCAAAAACAAATACCTGATCCGAAAAATGTTTAATTCCATTCTGCCATGGTTTCCCTCCTGGGAAAGCAGCTCCTCCGGCCATAATAAACCGGTTTCCTTGTTTCCCGAAAAAAGTACCTGCCAGCCCCTCCCGCAGGGTAGAATCTTCCAATGTTTCCATGGAGAAACGGTTGATCTGGTGCAGGGTAGTGAGATTCTCTGCCCAGACAGAAAAGGGCAAGACAGAAATAAAAAGAATCGCGCAAGTAATGAGGTAAATAAAATAGAGTTTTTTTCGGATCATATTTTTGGTAGAAAAGTTGATAAATGTTCCTTGTTGTGTGAGTGAATGTCGAGTCTTCCGGCAGGAGATCATTGTATTTCCTTCAATGAAACAGTCTGGAAGACCATATCCGCCTGGCTGCTCTCATACAGAATACCGAGGGTGGAGTCGTTCACCGAAGTGATGCAGGAATAGCCTCGTCCGCTGTATTCATCGAGCAGGATATGTTTCTCTTCGGGCCAGGTATTACCATCATCGTAACTCACTTTCAGGGTGATGTTGTTCCGTTTTGAGGTGGATGCCGGATTGACAAACAGCAGCAACGATTTTTCCACACTATCCTCCATATAACGATGCGTATGGAGACTGGCCATGCAGGTGGGTTCTATAAGGGCTTTCCGGGAGGTGGGATGCTCAGTCCATGTCTCGCCCAGATCATCGGTAACAAACACAGAGCGGCCGTTCACCTCCTCATTGCCTCGGTTGCGGTTATCCCGCATATTCAGCATCAGTGATCCATCTTGGAGTTCAACCACGGCACACTCTGTCGTATTCCTGGTTGCCGGATTACCAGTTGTCCATGTTTTACCGCCATCTTTACTCCAGGTGATGTTGGAGAACGACGTTCCGTTTTCATCTCTTCCCTGAGTTGGAAAAACCAACGTGCCATCAGACATGGTGATTCCCTGTCCGGGCGCCGGTGCGAAAAGCCACCACTCCTTCTTCTTTGCAGAGGTGATGTTGATTGGCTCACTCCAGGTGAGGCCATCGTCGCTGCTTTTGGTAATCAGGAACTGGGAGGTCTCTTTTACGCCAAAGCCGGGCTGAGAACCTTTCGCACGCCATTGATGAAGCCATCGGGTGCTGTCGGCAGTCAAACCCTCAACCCATTTCCCTGTCTCCGCATCCAGCAATCCGTGCATCCAAAGGCCAGCCACATAAATGTCTCCGGTACGATCATCCACCAGGATGCAGGCGTCGCTCACCCCGTTATATTTCTCCGGCATGCCGCCCCACTCCTTCATATCGAGTACCACCTGCATGGGTTCCCAGGTGCGTCCGCCATCGAAGCTCCGGTTCAGGGCAATGTCCATATGGCCCTGCAGGTCGCGCGCACTTTCGTAGCGTGCGTCGTAGATTGCCATCAACGTACCTTTCTTTGAAGTAGCCAGACCGGGTATGCGTGAGGTATGCACCCCGTCCTGCCCATGCTGCCGCAGGGCCACACCGACTCTCAGTTCCTTCGCATCATGCGGTAAAGCTCTTAATTTTCCCCGGTTAGTAACTATTTGTTCGCACCGTATTTTTATTTTGTGTGACAGATCGATATCTTCTTTCAGGGTTACTGAGACCCAGAGGGTGACCGTATCCGTTGTTATGGTGAGGTGATCGGAAAAAGCAATTTTCGTTGCAGCAGGCTGTATCTCGCCCACAGAGTGATCTGTTTCAAATTTGTCGTTCTCTCCTGCTTTGAACAGCACTACCTTGTCAATATCACTGATATCGGTCGTTCCTTCCAGTGAGAGCACCACTTTCTCAAGAATATATTCTTCTCTGTCGGAACGGGTACTGTCACGAATCAACCTGATTTTCTGTACCGGGTTGTACTCTTTTCCAGCCAGTATGGGAAAGGTTGGTGAATCTATTTCGGCACTTACACGATCGTTGTATCCGCATGAGATGATCAGCATGATCAGAGAAAGTGAAAAAAGTATTTTTCTTTGCATGATAAAAAGATATGGGTGTTGTTATTCATTTTTCAAAAAATTCCGGGATAATATTTGCAGCTTTCCTCCGTACATCCCCGGCCAAATCTTCGGGAATGGATTTATATGGCCATCTCAAGCTGGTACCGACGTCGGCCCATCCGCCTACCAAAGCCATAAAACGATCGCAGGCCTGATTGGAAAAGTAATGTTGTGTAATAAACGGCTCTATCAGGGTTTTCATAAAGTGTTTGATCCGTTGTTCCAACTCCAGCGCCTGACTCATATCGGTTCGCATAAGTTGATACCACTTCTGGGCCGCCCCTGGGTTCAGGCAGGAGACGTTGGAATAGGCTCCCTGGGCACCCAGTGTGATGCCGGTCGCTAAATTGTGGCCCGGTATAAACACCGAAATTCCCTCCCTGTTGTCTTTTACCCTTTTATACCATTCCACGTCGGAATTCCTGTCAAACACTTTTACACCCACCAATGCGGGTATTTCCTTTTTTAAAACCTGCCACTCTTCGGGCTGTAGCTGCTTCTTTGCGTGTGGCGGGTTGTACAGTACCAGATTGATCTCACCGGATTCTGATAGAATTTTCTTCAGAAATATCGTGCACTCCTCCAACGTGGGAGGAAACCAATCGGGAAGAATCACCTGCACCGCGCCCGGTTTTAGATATTTAATCATCTTCAACCGGTGCAGCGATATCTGCGGACTCATGTGGCTGATTCCTATTTGAAAAGGGATGCCCTTCTTTTCACACTTCAGAGCCAGTAGTTCACTGATCTGAAGAAACTCGTCATCGGTCTGCGAATAAAATTCACCGGCGGTACCGTTTGAATAGATTCCGTTGAGTTGTGAATCGATTAAGACGTCTATTTCATCGTTCAATCGGGAAAAATCGATGTCTCCCTTGTGGTCTGTCGCCAAAAGCAACGTTGCCCAATTGCCGTATATTTCGTCAGAAGAGAGTGGATTCATGCAGGTCTGTTTACTGATTATCTAAACAGGGCATCACAATCCCTGCAAAACAGGCCCCGGAAGAAAAATATCATCCCAATCAAAAGAGACAAAAATCATTTTTTCGTATGGTCTTTTTTCTCCAGCCTCAAAAAACAGTCCCACTCTTCCATCCGGCAACCGGGTAATGCAGGAGTAGGCGGCCGGTCCCTCGTACACCAGTTTTCCGTTACTCCAGCTGCGACAGTCGTCCAGGCTGACTTTAAGTGTCAGATGATCTCTCCCGTGAGGCACGGCCGGATTGAGGAACAGATGTGCCCTATACCCCCCGGCCTCACCAAAATTTAATACAGCCGCCTGGCATAACGATTCCACCAGCTGAAAATCGTGTTCAATCTCCGACCAGCTTTGTCCGCCATCCGCGCTAAAACTGATAGCTCTCGCCTGATTGTTGTTATAGGACCGCATGTTCATCAGCAAAGTACCGTCGGATAATTCTGTCACCTGACTTTCATTGCATCCCAGTTTGATGGATTCGCTTTTCTGCCATGATTTCCCGTGATCGTCAGAATAGATCACATGGGCTCCATAGCCATAAGGGCCTCCATCCAGCTTTCCTTCCGGATCGTCGTAACTATGATTTGCCGGAATGACAAGCCTGCCTTTGTAAGCGCCGCTCTTCACCTGTATCCCTATTCCCGGGCCGGTAGCATACCATCCCCATGAAGGATCGCGGCATGTTTCTTCCAGACTCACCGGCACCGACCATGTTTTTCCATCGTCATCGGAATAACAGACATATGGTAATCGCGGAGACAATGATGTTTTGTTGATGATAGCACTTTCCTTGTCTTTTCCGTTATTCCAGCTGGTAAACAACCAGATTCGACCGGTTTCTTCATCGACTACAGGACAAGGATTTCCACATGTGTTGTCTGCATCGTCCCAGACGACCTGTTCATCGCTCCATGTCATCCCATTATCTTCCGAACGTTTCAGTAATATGTTGATATCTCCGGTATCACCTGCCTCACGTCCCTCGCAAAAAGCGAGTAGCGTTCCTTCGTTGGTGACAACCAGCGCCGGTATCCGGTAATTGTTATAATCACCGGTCCCTCTCTCCCACAAAACGGTTTGATCAATATCTTCCTTTTCCTTCAAAGAAAGGAACGATAAGACAAGCAGGATACTTGATATTAAAAGTAAATTTTTCTTCATATCATGTATATTAAAAAAGAACCATTTGTTCTATTGTTATTCTTTAACTGATGTTTGATTTCACGAACAGCATACATTCTCCTATTTTCTAATCCTGTCAATAATATCGGAAAATTGATTCATTAACGCTTCATTTTTTATATCAGATGCTATATTTTCTTTTTCTGACAAAGCATCATCCATCCGATACAATTCACGGGCGAACACCGACATGTTTTTTGTATTTCGCCATTCTATGTAACGAAATTTTTTGGTTCTCAATGAATATCCCATTGTATCTGGCGATCTCGAATTGATAGCATCCTGATAAGGTCTTACGATCTGGCTTAGTGCATAACTTTTCACTTTTGAGGACTTTCCTTTAAGAATCGGTAGAAGAGAAATTCCGTCAAGAGATGATTTCATTTCACCATGAGTCAAATCAATTAGGGTTGGATAAATATCGATTAACTCTACCATTGATCGATTAATTACTCCCTCTTCAATTCCCTTACCACAGAATATTAGCGGAATATTAACCGAAGCTTCGTAATTTGTTGTTTTGCCCCATAATCCGAAATCTCCAAGATGAAAACCATTGTCGGAATAAAGAATTATAATTGTATTATCATAGCGACCCAGCCGTTTTAATTCTGCAATCAATTTACCTATTTGTGCATCTATATAGCTTACACATGCAAAGTATCCATGTAGGAGCTCAAGCTGTTTCTCTTCCGGAATATCACCTAATTCACCTATATCTTCGTACCCTCTCAACTCGTTGGAATTATGAAATGCAAAATATGGTGCTCTTGTGGGTCTTTCCGGATTTTTCAATTCTTTTTTCAACGCATCCCGCTCATAGAGATCCCAATATTTTTTAGGTGCTGAGAAAGGAAGATGGGGACGTCTGAAGCCCACAGCGAGGAAAAAAGTAGAATCCGTCAGTTCATTTAGCATCTCAATTGCAGTCCGACATACTTTCCCATCAATATATGCCGTATCCTGTACATTTGCATACTCGGTCGCTGTTGCTTTTGACCTTTTTGGCGTATAATTTTCAGGTAACACATACTTATGTCCCTTACCGTCACGCGTAATATTGTATGCGGAAGGAGCCGACCAGGATACAGGATCCTGATGATATGCCCCATCATGATATATTTTTCCTACCGCACGTGTTGCGTAGCCTTTTTCTTTATAGAACTGAGGCAATGTGACTATATCCGGTTTTTCTTCCCGAAAATGAGGTTTAAGAGTCCACACTTTAATTTCATCCGGTCGCATTCCCGTCATCAATGAAGCCCTGGAAGGGTTACTGAGTCCCACCTGGCAATAAGCATTCATAAATGAAACTCCCTGAGTGGCAAGTGTGTCAATATTAGGTGTACGAGCCGTTGAGTTCCCATAACAGCCTAATACCGGAAGCATGTCATCTACCGCTATAAATAATATATTGGGTATTTGTTCTTTTGCTTCATTCTTATTACTGCATGATAAAAAAAGCAGATGAAAGAACAATCCAAATTTCAGGTTACAGATGGACGAATTGATATTCATTCCTTAATGGTTATTTTTAAACAAGAGGGAGACTCGTGAAATTAGAGAGGCTCCCCCTGTTTATCTTCTATTTATCATAACCCGGAGTCTGGTTGAGATTGGGGTTTCGATTGATCGATGCTTGTGCTACAGGCCACAACAAGACGTTTTGTTCATTTTCACGCCCTACAAGGAATGGATTTTTTTCAAAGACTACATTAAAACGGATATAGTCCCACCAAAGCTTCCCTTCAGCAGCAAATTCTTTCATCCGCTCCTTCAGTATTAATGCATCAATTTCGGAAGCAGTAAGTGTATTCGAGTAAAAACTATCGACTCCATAGGCACGCTTGGCTATTTTGTTGAGAGCCGTTACAGCTCCTATACGGTCGTTCTTGGCATTCTTAATCTCGGCATCGAACAGTACAGCATCTGCATAACGGTATACGATCACGTCCGAATCGAAAATACGGGTGCCGCTTACCCAGGATCCAGCGTATTTGTTTATCCACTGGAAAGTCCCTTTTTTTAGATCATCAAAAAAGGTTTGGAAACTAACGATGGTTCGCCGGTCATTCTCATACTCTGAGAGTAATGCTTTGTAATCGGTCGTATAAAAACACCATTGCTGATGACTTCCTACTTTCACAGGATTTTCTATATACTCTGGTGAAATATACTGAGAGGGTACCAACCAGTCATTCGTGGCACCACTTGTGTGTTCATCCTGAAGGTAACTCCAGGCAAAGATGACCTCCGGTCCCCCTTCATTCTTAAAGATGGAAGAATAATCAGTTACTAAACTGTAATTGTTGTTCCCCAGTACCGCAGCAACAGCCGTCGCAGCATTGCTGAGCGCCGCATCTCCTCCGTTGCGTACCTTGAACATCCAAAGATTGTAATCAGCTTTTAACATATTTACAGACGCCTGTGAAGCTAGTTTCCGAGCGGTTACAGACGTGGGCATATGACTAAGCGCAGCATTAATATCATCACCAACTTGCTTAAATACCAGATCTGTCGCATCACGACCGGGAAACAATCCTTCCTGTTTATCCGACTCAAAACCTTCCAGCAATACCGGAGCATCTCCCCAAATTCGGCCTATCCAGTAATAACAGAATGCGCGCACGAAATAGGCATTAGCCAATACCTTGTCTTTGGTTTCTTCATTGACAAATTTAATTCCTGGTGTGTACTTCAGTATTAGATTAGCCTGATTGATTGTCGTATATAAATCGGTCCAATTGGCATATCCATGGTTGGTGGGAATCTGATTCTGATAAATCTGATCACGTGACGTCTGACCGGCAAGTCCGTCTGCCCATAATCCGGTACGGTACTCTCCCCAGTACATGTAGCCTTGCTCAAATGTAGATCTGAATCTGTTATATAGCCCATATACAGCCGATGTGGCATCCCCTTCATCCTGCCACATAGAGTTGGCAGACACCTCACTCTTTTGTACGATGTCCAGATCACCATGACATGCTGTCAATAGCATAAAAAAGGACATTAAGCATATGATGATTTTACTTTTCATGATTTTCATTTTTGTCGTGTGATTTAGAATGTAACTTTTACTCCGATAGAATATTTACGAATGGGAGGATAATTGTAATAACCGGCATTGTAAGTGGTGGATGCGCCTACTTCCGGTGAAACACCTTCCACTGCGGTGAAATAATGAAGGTTATTGCCCGCCAGGGTAATGGCCAAATTTTGCATACCCAGTTTACCTAATTTTGANNTCCGGATCATTGGCTGTAAAACGAGCATATTTGGTTTTATCACCGGGCGTTTTCCATGTTTGCTTTACCTTATCAATCAATGTGTAATTATTGGCAAAGGTGTTCATGAAATATCGCATTTCAGAGTTGTTATTGATAGAGTGTCCTAATGCCCAGTCAACAAAAACATTAAGAGATATATTTTTGAAAGTAAGACTATTATTCAAACCTCCTGTAGAGTGGGGAACAGTGTATCCCAGCAAAAACTGATCCTGACTGTCAATATAATCTTTCTCGTTTCGGGTTTGACTACCCGGGCGATTCTTCCATTCGTAATCTCCTATATGCTTTCTTCCGGCAACTTTCTTCTTGTCTGAAGGAAGATAGCCTTTTGCCGAATTATCATACATTGCATTTTTCGCTTGCTCTTCCGTTTCAATAATATAATCTACCACATATCCATAATAACTATAAAGCGACTCTCCTTCAGCCGTTCCACCAAAAGCCGTTCCATCGGCTAATGTGATACCACCAATACGATTTTTGTCTCGTCCGTTATCTGGCAATTTAAGCACCTTGTTTTTCACAAAACTCCAGGTGAATTTCGAAGTCCATTCAAAATCCTTTGTACGAATATTGGTAGATCCAATCTCCAGATCAAATCCGTAAAATTTAACTTCTCCAATATTTGTTTGCACGGAAGAAAAACCGGTAGTATTTGGCAACTCTTTGCTAAAAAGTAGGTTTTCTGTAATTTTATCGAAATAATCGGCTGAAACTGTGAGCCGATTCTTGAAAAGTGACAGATCGAATCCCAAGTCGAGTTGCGTAGAGGTCTCCCAGGTCAGATCGATATTTGGCATAGTAGAAGCGACAATACCCGCAAATCCATCATATCTCGCATTGGTGGAATACCTCCCGTACGCATCATACAGACCAATTGCATTGTTCCCTGTTTGACCATAACTAACTCTGAGTTTCAGGTTATCAAGATTTTTTATTCCTTGCATAAAGGGTTCATCTGAAATAATCCATCCGGCTGATGCTCCAGGAAAGAATCCCCACTGTTTTCCTTTTGCAAAACGGGAGGAAGCATCCTCACGAAATGTCGCAGAAAGCAGATATTTTTTTTGAAAATCATATGTCAAACGACCGAAATAACCAATCGTCACATCCTGAGTAAAACTGCTGGTAGCATCCTTCTTATTGGGACCTGCGGTCAGTGTAGGCACCTTATCAGAACTGGCTCCATCAACTGAAGCCCCCAGGGATTGGTTACTGTCTTTCTGATAAGAGTGTCCCCCCATTATTGATAATGAATGATTATCTAACCCTTTGGTATAGGTTGCATAGATCTCCAGTTTGTCTCGTTTAAGTTCGCCAAAGGATGAACTGGCGGGACGGAGTCCGTTAAATTCATTGGCTCTCTGGAAACTGTTGCTTTGGTAATGATGGTTGTAGGTAGATAGTTGCGACTCAATTTTCAGATCATCAAAAATGCGGTAGGTAAGTTTACCAAAAGCTGACAATCTTTTATCTTCGCGGCTTTGATCATTATAATAGGCATACCAAAGTGGATTGGGTGAGGTGGCATTGTAACCTTTGGTGGGAGTTCCGTCATCATTGTACTTTTTCTGAGTGGGTGGTGTCGCCAAACCCCGGGAAATGACATTCATCTGATTAGGGTATTCCTGTGAATTAGCTCTGGAGTAGTCGAATCCGGCGACAAGTGACAAATGTTTATTGATATTTACATCGATATTACTACGTAAATTCAATCGGTCGAACCCTGTGGCTATGGCAACACCGGCGTCGTCGGTATAGCCGAGGCTGCCATTGTAACGAACCCCTTCATTTCCCCCATCAAGTCCTACATAATAATTTTGCCAGACTGCCTGTTTATAGATTTCATCCTGAAAGTTATTATCCTGAAATATCAGCGTTTTTGTCGGATCAATTGGATCGAGCATAGAATAATAACCTGCCGGAACAGTCTCTCCTTCTCTCAAATAACGGGTAGAATAAATGGAGGTGGCTGTATTGCCGGAACTGGCGGAATAACCGTCCATTGAATTATACTTTGCATTGGGACCTGCAGCTACTGCCGGACGAACCATGCTCAGATAATCCCTGGCGTTCATGAACTTATAGAGTGTTCCTGCTTCCTGCAATGCCATGTTCGCTTCGAATGTGATGTTCGGGGCTTTACCAGCAGATCCTTTTTTCGTTGTAATTAAAACAACCCCATTGGAAGCCCTTGAACCGTATATAGCTGTGGATGAGGCATCTTTAAGAACTTCTATTGATTCAATATCGTTCGGATTTATCCCGCTAAACGCTCTCTCAACCCCATCTACCAAGATGAGTGGTTCATTGCTCTTGTTGATGGAGGAACCACCGCGAATCCGAATGGTTGCATCTTCACCCGGCGTATTGTTGTTTGAATAAATACGTGTTCCGGCAATTTTCCCTTTCAATCCTTCTCCTACAGTGTTAACCGGTACATTTTGTAATACCTCTCCACCCACTTTGGTAATGGCAGATGTGATGGTTCGGCGTGACTGGGTTCCATATCCGACAACCACTACTTCATCAAGGCCGACTGTCGATGTGTTTAATACGACATTGATGACCGGTGAGTTCGCTACTCTCACTTCCAATGTTTGATAACCCACATAAGAAAAAATCAATGTTGAACCGGAAGTAACGGCCAATTCATAATTTCCGTCAATATCAGTGATGGTACCATGTGTGGTTCCTTTCACAACCACGGAAACGCCTGGCAAAGTTTCACCTTCATTATCATTCACTGTCCCAGACACCGATATCTCCTGTGCGGATAGCTGGGTAAAAGAAGCAATTAAAAAAATTAGTAAGGCCAAAAATCGATAATTTTTTCTCATCTTTGTATTGATTTTAAAAATAATTGTGTTTTTAAATTCTTCCAGAAGGGAGTATTGTTTAGAGGACACACTCCCTTCTCTATTTTACCAATAAACCGATACTCCGGAGATTCTCCCGAAGAGCATCATACTCCTCCTTTTCGAATGCGGCAAAAGGGGGACGACATGACCCACATTCGATTCCAATCAGATTCATGATGGCTTTACCGCCTCTCACGCCACCTCCATATAGAATGATGATTTTCACCATTTCAATCGACTGCACCTGAAAGGCACGAGCCGTTTCCACATCGTTGCTTTCCATGGATTTCAGAATATTCAGATAGACATGGGGTATATAATTATAAGTACTCCCCACACCGGCCACAGCACCGAGAGCCAATCCGCAAATCAGTGTCTCGTCGAAACCATGTAAAACCTCAAATGCCCCGTTATCCAGCTGAATACAGTCGCCCATTTCCATCAGGTTGTTGTGTGTAAACTTCACTCCGGCCAGGTTGGGAATCGTTTTTTTCCCTTCATGAAGAAACTGTGCAACCGAAAGATTCACCCCGGTCATGGAGGGCATGTTGTAATAGTAGAATGGCAATTGCGGAGCGGAAGCAGCAATGGGTGCAAAGAAATCGATCAGATCCTTCACTCTTTCCGGCTTGAAAAAAGAAGGAGCAATACACCCTATTCCATCTGCGCCTTGTACTGCTGCATGATGTGCAAGATCCATTGCCTCTCGTTGGTTGTCGCTGCCCACATGGTCAATAATTTGGAAGCAACCTTCACCCTGTTTTATCCATTCCTCCAAGATCAGCTTTCTTTCAGCAGTGGTGAGTGAAGTAAACTCCCCCGTCGTTCCACATACAAATACACCCGATATTCCCGAATCTTTGATATGTTGTGCATATTTTCTGATTACAGGATAATTTACATCGCCGTTGGCATCAATGGGTGTAAAAGCTGCGGCAATTAACCCTTTTAGTTTTTTGTAATTGTTCATTGATTTATTTTAATTGGAATATATTTTTTCCTGTTTGGAAAATTGATTGCTTGCATGCGTAGGTGGCGCTACGGAAAGTTCAGCCATTTTTCTGTACCAGATTTAATTCGTTTTTCTGACTTATGAATATTCGATATACTTCGAAATGTTCCTCCAGTGCCCTTCTGTAGCCATCCTCGTCTCCATCCTTCAGGTATTGCAGTAAATCCTGGTGTGTGACAATCCGGTCTTCTTCTTTCAATCTGATATTAATAGGGGCCAGCAATTCCTGAAATTTGTCCTTCACAAATGTCATCACAGGATGAATGATATTCTGGAACTCAGAGATGGTTTTATTGCCTGTTATTTTATAAAGTTTAGTATGAAAGGCAAATTCGCTAAAAGGAGCATATTCATTGTTTTCATACATGATTCCCACATTCACAATCTCTTCGAGACTTGCAATATCGTCAGGTGTGATTTTTCGGAATATTTCACTGCAGATGCCTATTTCCAGAACAATCCTAAATCCAAGAATATCAAAGAGGGTATCCTCACTTAAAATTCTCGGATCGACTGCGCGTTTCATTCCGCCGAATATAGAAGGTTCGGAAAGGACCATGCCCCGGCGTGTGCGTGTCTCCACGATTCCCATCATCTTCAGTCGGCTTAATGCCTCCCGTACCACACTCCTCGACACACCCAATGAGACGGTTAATTCCATTTCATTGGGAATGGCATCTCCTTTTCGCAGGTCCTTCTCCTTAAAATAGTTCAAAAGCTTATCTTCTACCTGATCCACCAGCGTGGTTGAATTGTTTTGAATCCTAAGTCTTTCCATCGTAAGATTATTTTCAAATATGTTTTCTCCCTTAAAATGAGAGATGTTTTCAGATAAAAATGTACAACAGATATTATTAATATGATTTGTCTGACAAATAAAGCAACTAAAATTATAAATTCAATAAAGATATTCAATTTTAACATCGTGTTTATATTTTTTTAACTAATCTATATCCGATTGATTATGTGAAGTTCAAATTTGGGTTGCATAATTCCAGAGTTTTATAAATCATAAATTGTATCTACATTTACATGTTTATTAAAAATGGATACCATCATTTATCATTAAAATTGAACAAACATGAAGTCTGCATTTCTATTTATTCCGGTTACACTATTTCTTTCACTTCCACTGACAGCTCAGGAAACAAAATATCCTGAACAGGAGCCTATGAAACCCGCCATGACAGAGTACTGGCAGCCTCAACCACCGGTAGTCACACCTGGCAAGTCACCCGAAAAAGCAGTCGCGGCTCCTTCCGATGCATTGATTCTCTTTGACGGGAAAGATCTTTCACAATGGTCGAATGCCAAAGGGGAGCCGGCAGCATGGACTGTAAGTAACGGTGTATTTACAGTAAAAAAAGGAACAGGCGACATCCAGACCCGGAGTTCATTCAACGATTTTCAGTTGCATCTTGAATGGCGCATCCCGGAAGGAATTACAGGAAAGAGCCAGGCAAGAGGGAATAGCGGTATTTTTCTGCAGGGTATGTACGAAATACAGATTCTCGATTGTTACGGGAATGAAACTTACGTGAACGGGCAAACAGGAAGTGTATACAAGCAGACACCCCCCCTTGTGAATGCGATGCATAAACCGGGTGAATGGAACAGCTACGACATCATTTACACGGCTCCCACCTTCAAAAAAGATGGTACCTACCGGACACCACCGCAAGTTACATTGTTACAAAACGGCATTTTACTGCAAAACAATACCATCATCCTGGGAACCACAGAATATATTGGTCACCCTAAAGTGAAAGAACACGGGGCGGGCCCCATCCGACTGCAGGATCATGGCGACCCGAGTGCTCCGATCAGTTTCCGCAATATCTGGATCAGGAAACTATGATTCCGCTCTGTTTGAATTCCTTGATCGATAGAATTCAAAATGGCGTAAGATACCCGATTGGATTACCAACTCCGTGAAAAGTTTCGTGGGTAATTAGGAGAATTAAATGTAAATTTGTGGCTTAATGTTAAACCACAAAGGACAAAACAATGGACAATTCCGGTAAATTCAAAAAACTCCTCCCCGATCTGATCGTGATTTTGGGATTTATTCTTGTCTCATTCATCTATTTTGTTCCGGCAGTCATGGAAGGCCGTGTGATCGCACAGCACGATTCACTGGCGGCCATCGGACAGGGACAGGAACAGCGTGATTATATGGCGCGTCACGATGGCGAACGCAGCCGATGGAACATATCCATGTTCAGCGGTATGCCGTCGTACCAGATGAGTCCTACTTACGACTCAACCAAACCGCAGGACCTGGCAAAAAAGGTCTATTCCTTGTTTTTGCCAAATTACGTTTTCCTGGTATTTATCATGCTGCTGGGATTCTATATCCTGATGCGTGCCATGAAGGCTTCACCGCTAATTAGTGCATTGGGAGCCATTGTCTGGGCATTTTCCTCCTACTTTTTTATCCTCATTGCTGCAGGACATATCTGGAAATTCATCACACTGGCCTACATACCGCCCACGATCGCCGGACTGATTTACATATACCGGAAAAAATATCTGCCTGGCGGATTGCTCTTCATGATATTCGTGGCCTTTCAGATATCGTCCAATCACATACAGATGACCTATTACTTTCTGTTCGTGATGTTGTTCATGGTGATTGCTTTCATGGTGGATGCCATCCGCAAAAAGCAGCTGTCCGGTTTCCTGCGGTCGACTGCCGTATTGCTTGCAGCCGGCCTTATCGGGATTGCAGCCAATACCAGTAACCTCTATCACACGTACGAATACTCGAAAGAGACCATGCGAGGCAAGTCGGAGCTCACCCATCATGGGGAAGAGAACAAGACCGACAACGGACTGGAACGTGATTATATTACTGCCTGGAGTTACGGCGTGGGAGAAACATGGACACTGCTGGTACCCAACACAAAAGGGGGAGCTTCCGTACCCCTTTCTGAAAATGAGCGGGCGATGAGCAAGGCGCGACCCGAATACAGCCAGCTGTATCAGCAGATCGGTCAATACTGGGGAGAACAGCCGGGCACTTCAGGTCCGGTGTATGTGGGAGCATTTGTTTTAGCCCTGTTTGTTCTCGGACTTTTTATCGTGAAAGGTCCGATAAAATGGGCACTGCTGGCCGGAACCCTTTTCTCGATCCTGCTTTCATGGGGAAAAAACTTTATGCCGTTGACCGACTTCTTTATCGATTACGTACCCATGTACAACAAGTTCCGCACGGTATCTTCCATTCTGGTGGTGGCTGAGTTCTGTATTCCCCTGCTCGCAGCAATGGCGTTGAAAGAGATAATCGGGAAACCGGAACAATTCAAAAACAACCGGAAACCACTATATTTAAGTCTTGGCGTTACCGCCGGTATCGCCCTGTTGTTTGCCCTGGCCCCCAGACTATTTTTCTCCTCATTTATCTCGTCTTCTGAGATGATGGCACTACAATCACTGCCACCAGAACATATTCAGGCCGTCACAGGAAACCTCACCGACATGCGGGTTGCATTGTTTACTGCCGATGCCTGGCGCAGCTTCTTCATTATCCTTATCGGTGCAGCGTTGGTCTGGCTCCACTTGCAGAAAAAGTTAAAGGCAGAATGGATGATAGCTGCCGTCCTGCTCCTCTGCCTGGCTGACATGTGGACTGTGAATAAGCGCTACCTGAATGATTCCGACTTTGTCCCCGCCACCAATCAGCAGCAGCTTTTCACAAAGACGCCTGCCGATGATGTCATTCTCCAGGACAGTACAAAGTATTACCGGGTGCTGAACATGGCTACCAGCACCTTTAACGACGGCATCACGCCCTACTGGCATAAAGTAATCGGAGGCTATCATGCGGCAAAACTACGCCGTTATCAGGATCTGATAGACAGACACCTCTCAAATGAAATGACAGCATTGCAACAGGATATTATCCGGACACAAGGTAGCATGGACTCGGTGGATGCAGACCGGTTCAAAGTGTTAAACATGCTCAACACAAGATGGATTGTCATGCCCGCACAAGGGGGAGGAACCATTCCGTTGGAAAACAAATATGCCATGGGCAATGCCTGGTTTGTAGATGATCTGAAGTTCGTGGAAACTGCAGATGAGGAGATTGATGCATTGGGTACAATTGATCTGCGGAAAGAGGCGGTGACAGACAGGAAATATGCCCCGGTTTTAGAAAAATTTCAACCCGGGTTTAAGCCATCTCCGGCAGATTCGGCGTCCACCATCGTCCTTACAGATTATGATTCCGATTTTGTCACCTACGCCGTGGATGCAAAAAAAGAAGAGCTGGCTGTTTTTTCCGAGGTTTATTATCCCAAAGGATGGCAGATCAGCATAGACGGCCAGCCGGCTGAGATGATCCGTGCCAATTATACGCTGCGTGCCCTTCCTGTTCCTGCAGGAAAGCACACGGTTGAATTCAGATTCGACCCGCAGAGTATAAAAGTAACCGATGGAATCGCATATGCGGCACTGCTTATCATGTTACTCACAGCTGTCGGCCTCATCCTGCAGTCGGTGCAAAGAAAGCGTAACAGGCGGATATAAGGTTTCTTTACCTGTTACAGAGATCTTTGAATGCACACCATTCACAATTCTTCGGATTCTGTGTTTGTGAAAATGGGACTGCAGGATCAAAAATCTCCTTCAGTAAACTGCGGAACATTTCGCTGAACTCTTCCATATAGACCGAAATATCATCGATGGGATGTTTGTCGTGACAAATGGATGGATCAAAATCCTTGAAAACGGAACGCAGGTAATAAACCGCCGGTGACACGCGGGTTCCGGGATTTCCCATCAGATAGAACAGACCATACACGAAAACCTGCAGAATCTGGTAAGGACGGTTATTTTTTGAAGAATCGAACAACTGTGCCATTTCTTTGAAAGAGGTAGGTCCGGAACCTGTTTTGTAATCGACAATCCGCAATGTCTCCCCCACCCGGTCGATGCGGTCAATGCTGCCCTTAAAATTCAGAGTCAGCCCTTCTGTCACCGGGTATACGGTACAGAACCTGTATTCCGAACCAATATACTGAAACGGGGTAAACTGTCTGTCTGCCAGAAGTGTCTGTTTCACATAACTCCGCAGGACTTCACCAATCAGGTAGTGCTGTCCCTCGAGTGACTGTGGATTCTCCTCATCCCTAAAATAATAACGGGCAAAAGCCTGCTCCAGCATTTTCGTCAGGTAGACCTCATCTTTGGCAATGCCCGCAAGCACATCGGGAGTGACCGTTTTGTTTTTGTATCGGTTGTAGATGATTTCCATCAGCCTGTGAAAGATGGATCCAAACACATCGGCTTCCACCGACTCCTGCACCTCATTATCCTCGGAAAAACCTTCCACCGCTGTAAAATAGAATTTCAACGGACAGTCGATGTAATTGTTGATCAGCGAAGCCGAGAGAAAC
>DFYK01000080.1:0-21812 GCA_002383605.1 Proteiniphilum sp. UBA4084
CGTACAACGACAACGACCCCATTGGTCAGCTCGACGTGACCATTACCTCCCACCTGGTGCTCGATGAGATCCTGGGTATCAAAGATCTGAGAAGCGACAAGCGGATCGACTTCGTGGGAGGAATACGGGGCCTCGATGAGCTGAAGAAACGTGTGGACAGTGGAGAGATGGCTGTGGCCCTGGCCCTCTATCCCGTGTCAATGAAACAGCTGATGGACATTGCCGACACCGGCAACATCATGCCGCCCAAGACCACCTGGTTTGAGCCGAAGCTGCGCTCGGGCCTGGTGATTCACAAGCTGCACTGATTTTTCATGGTAGGCCAATCCGCATCTTTTCTACAGGAACTCGTGCGGAAGGATCACCAGGATGGAGCTGCCCGCGACCAATAGCAGGTATGGCAGGATTAACCGAAGAGACAATGGAACTGGGTGAACTGATCAAACAGAAAACGGAAGAGATATTTCCGGAAGTGGTGCAGCACTACCGCTGGCTGCACCAATATCCGGAACTCTCCTACCAGGAGAAGGAGACGGCTGCCTATATTGCTGCCTTTCTCCGGAGGGAAGGTATTTCCTTCAAGAGGGGCATCGGTGGCGACGGCATTCTCGCCGTGGTAAAGGGAGAGAAGGAGGAAAACGGGAAGTGTGTGGCCTTTGTCGCCGATATGGATGCACTCCCCGTGCAGGAACAAAATGATATTCCTTACAAGTCGCTTCACGACGGCGTGATGCACGCCTGTGGCCACGATGCCCAGGATGCCTCCCTGATGGGAGCGGTAAAAATAGTGCAGTCCCTGCGATGCCGGTTTGCCGGGACGGCTCTCTTTGTCTTCCAGCCGGGCGAAGAACGCTCTCCCGGCGGGGCTTACCTGATGTTGGAGGATGGGGTGTTCAGCGATCATCATCCCGATTTCATCGTGAAGCAGCATGCCTATACCGACCTGCCGGCAGGCATGGTGGGATTCCATGGGGGGACCATCATGGCCTCGGCCGATGAGGTACACATCAGCGTAAAGGGACAGGGCGGGCACGGTGCCCTGCCGCACGAGCTGAACGATACCGTGCTGGCTGCATCGCAGATCATCGTGGCCATGCAGCAACTGGTCAGCCGGAGAACAAACCCCTTTCACCCGATGGTACTCTCCTTCGGGAAGTTTATTGCCGACGGCGCCACCAACGTAATCCCCGGCGAGGTGACCCTGGCGGGCTCCCTGCGTTGTATGCAGGAAGTGGATCGCCAAAGGATGCTGCAGCTGATCCCGCAGATTGCCCACGACACGGCCGCAGCCTATGGCTGCAGTTGCGATGTGGATTTGCCACAGGGCTACCCTTCTGTCATCAGCGACGAGCAGATCACCGCCCGCATGAGAACGATGGCGGCAACATTCCTGGGTGAGGCAAAAGTATCTGAATTCCCGAAACGGATGACGGCCGATGATTTCGGTTTCTTCTCACAACGCTATCCATGTTGTTACTACCGATTTGGGGTGGCCGGTGAAAAAGGTAGATTGGGACCGCTCCATTCTGCCACCTTCCTGATCGATGAGCAGGCACTGCGGGCATCAACCGGACTGCCTGTTTATCTTGCTTTAAATTCGTTAAAATAGCCGGCAATTGTTTTCTTTCGTGTGGCAAAAACGATCTTTTGTACTATTTTTGTACCAAACGAACATATATCGATAGAAAACTCCCCCTTTTACGTAATAATTTAAAAGTAAATCTATGGCCCAGCATGAATTAGATGAATTAGATGAGAAAATCCTCAGAATGATCGTGGAAAATGCACGCATTCCCTTTTTGGAAGTGGCGCGTGAATGCAATGTGTCGGGAGCTGCCATCCATCAGCGGGTGCAGAAACTGACCAACCTCGGCGTAATAAAAGGCTCGGAGTTTGTGTTGGACGCTGAAAAAATTGGGTATGCAACCTGCGCCTACGTGGGCATCTTTCTGACCTCTCCCTCCACGTTCGATTATGTGGTACAAGAATTGGAAAAAATTCCGGAGGTGGTGGAGTGCTATTATACCACCGGACAGTATGACCTGATGATTAAAGTGTACGCGAAAAACAACAAAGACCTGCTGCGGATCATTCACTCGGAACTGCAACCGCTCGGGCTCTCGAGAACCGAAACGCTGATGTGCTTCAAGGATGCCTTCCGCAAAAAACTACCCATAGACTTTACTGCTCAGCAGTCTGTATAATAAACCCCGATGCAGATCATCTGCATCGTTTTTTAATGTGAATATATTATGACCACACGCAGAAATTTTATCAGGACATCGGCGGTAGGATTAACCGCATTGGCTCTTAATCCTTCCCGTGCAGCTGCATCGGTGATGGGAAAGAAAGCAGGGAGCAGCCCCTATGTTTCCAAACGGCCTGCCATGGACGACCGTCATTTCAGTTCCGTAGCCGTAGAGCAAACCATCTCCCGGGTGAAAGCAAAAATAAAAGATCCCAAGCTGGCCTGGATGTTCGAAAATTGCTTCCCCAACACACTCGATACCACGGTCAACTTCAGCATACAAAACGGCAGACCCGATACATTCGTGATTACGGGCGACATCGATGCCATGTGGCTGCGCGATTCGTCGGCACAGGTGTGGCCCTACCTGCCCCTGACCAGGAAGGACGACCATCTCAAGCAGATGATTGCCGGCGTGATTAACAGGCAGACAAAGTGCATCCTGATTGATCCCTATGCCAATGCATTCAATCATGATCCCAAACCCGACAGCGAATGGATGACCGACCGTACGGAGATGAAACCGATGTTGCACGAACGGAAGTGGGAGATCGACTCGCTGGCATATCCTGTTCGCCTGGCATATAATTACTGGAAAACGACCGGCGACACGGCGGTGTTCGATACCGACTGGACCAAGGCCATGAACAGGGTGATAGAGACATTCAGGGAGCAACAGCGCAAAGAGGACAACGGCCCCTATAAATTTCAACGGAAAACAGAACGTCAGCTCGATACATTGAATAACGACGGATGGGGTAATCCGGTAAATCCGGTGGGACTCATCGTCTCTTCATTCCGCCCGTCGGACGACGCAACCACCTTCCAGTTTCTCGTGCCCTCCAACCTGTTTGCCGTGACTTCACTGAAGCAGATCGCCGAGATAGCCCGGAAGGTGACGAAGGATGCGGCGCTGGCGTCAGCAGCCACAACACTCGCCAAAGAGGTAAGCGATGCCATTCAGAAATATGCCATCGTGGAGCATCCGAAGTATGGAAAAGTATATGCTTTTGAGGTGGATGGATTCGGAAATGCCTACTTTATGGACGATGCGAACGTACCCAGCCTGCTGGCGTTGCCTTACCTTGACTCCATCGACAGGAAGGATCCCATCTACAGCAACACACGAAAGATGGTGCTGAGCGCCGACAATCCCTACTTCTTCAAGGGCACTGCCGGCGAAGGTATCGGCGGCCCCCATATTGGCTACGACATGATCTGGCCCATGAGCATCATCATGCGTGCACAGACAAGCAGCAGCGACGAGGAAATCAAACATTGCCTCCGCATGCTCCGCAACAGCGACGCCGACACCGGCTTTATGCATGAGTCGTTCCACAAAGACAATCCTGCCAAATTTACCAGAAGCTGGTTCGCATGGGTCAACACCCTCTTCGGTGAACTGATCGTGGGGCTCGAAGCAAAAGGTAAAATAAATCTCATAAACAGCATCTGAAAATGAAGAATATTTTTAAAGTTGCCCCGTTGTTACTCTGCATCTTGTTGGGTACAGCAAGCATGAAGGGCCAATCGTATGATACGCCGGTAGATTATGTGAACATACTGATGGGCACCCAGTCGGAGTTTTCCCTATCCAACGGAAACACCTATCCCGCCGTGGCATTGCCCTGGGGGATGAACTTCTGGACGCCCCAGACCCGCAAGATAGGCGATGGATGGCAGTATGCATATACCGACAATAAACTGAACGGCTTCAAGCAGACCCACCAGCCCAGCCCCTGGATGAACGACTACGGACAGTTTTCCATCTTCCCGATGGTAAACAGGATGGAGTTCGATCAGGAGAAAAGAGCCAGCTGGTATTCACACAAGGCGGAGGTAGCGAAACCCTACTACTACAGCGCCTACCTGGCCGACTATGATGTGACCACGGAGATCACGCCGACTGAGCGTGCCGCCATCTTCCGGTTTACCTTTCCCGAAACCGACAACGCCTATGTGCTGGTGGATGCCTTCGACAAAGGTTCCGCCGTGGAGATCCTGCCGGATCAGCATGCCATCATCGGCTACACCACCCGCAACAGCGGTGGCGTACCGGCAAACTTCAAAAACTATTTCGTGATCGTCTTCGATAAGCCGCTCCAACAGAAGCATGTGGTAAAAGACAAGGAGATCATGCCAAACAGCACCAAAGCCGAAGCCAACCATACCGGTGCCTTTGTCGGCTTCTCCGTAAAACGGGGCGAAAAGGTGATTGCCCGGGTCGCTTCCTCTTTCATCAGTCAGGAACAGGCATGGCAGAACCTCAAAGAGGTGGCCGGCAAGGATTTTGAACAGGTGAAGCAGGAGGGACGCGATGCCTGGAACGAGGTGCTGCGTAAAATTGAAGTGGGAGGGGGTAACCTCGACCAACAACGTACCTTCTACTCAACACTCTACCGATCTACCCTGTTCCCGCGCAAGTTCTACGAGATCGATGCCAAAGGCAACGCCATGCATTACAGTCCCTACAATGGAGAGGTACTCCCCGGTTACATGTACACCGACACCGGATTCTGGGATACCTTCCGTGCACTGTTTCCACTTCTGAACCTGGTATACCCCTCAGTGAACAGGGAGATTCAGGAAGGACTGGTGAACACCTACAAGGAGAGCGGGTTCCTGCCGGAGTGGGCAAGCCCCGGCCACAGAGGCATCATGATTGGCAACAACTCGGCTTCGGTGGTAGCAGATGCCTACCTGAAAGGGCTGCGCGGTTACGACATCGAAACACTCTACAAGGCCATGCTGCATGGAACGGAAAATGTGCATCCCAAAGTATCCTCCACAGGACGACTCGGACATCAGTATTACAACAAGCTGGGTTACGTGCCCTACAACGTGGGCATCAAAGAGAATGCGGCGCGCACGCTGGAGTACGCTTATGCCGACTGGACCATCTACAAACTGGCCAAAGCGTTGAAGCGCCCCAAAGCTGAAATCGACCTCTTTGCCAAAAGAAGCCAGAACTACCGGAACCTCTATTCGCCGGAATACAAACTGATGCGGGGACGCAACGAGGATGGTACCTTCCAGTCGCCCTTCAGCCCCACGAAATGGGGAGACGCCTTCACCGAAGGAAACAGCTGGCACTACACCTGGTCGGTATTCCACGACCCGCAGGGGTTGATCGACCTGATGGGAGGTAACAGGGAGTTTGTGAAGATGCTGGACTCGGTGTTTATCATGGCGCCCATTTTTGACGACAGCTACTATGGCGGCGTCATTCACGAAATACGGGAGATGCAGATCATGAACATGGGTCAGTATGCCCACGGCAACCAGCCCATTCAGCACATGGTGTATCTTTACAACTACGCCGGTGAACCCTGGAAAGCGCAGTACTGGGCCCGTGAGGTGATGGATAAGCTTTACCTGCCCACGCCCGACGGATACTGCGGCGACGAGGACAACGGACAGACATCGGCCTGGTACGTCTTCTCGGCATTGGGCTTCTACCCCGTCTGCCCCGGCAGCGACGAGTATGTGATCGGATCACCCCTGTTTGAGAAAATGACCATCCATCTGGAGAATGGGAAAAAGGTGGAGATAAACGCATCGGGTAACAATTCCCAAAGCCGTTACATCAGCGATGTCCGGATAAACGGGAAAGCATCTTCAAAAAATTACTTTACCCATACCGACCTGATGAAGGGGGCAAAGATCGACTTCATCATGTCGGATGCTCCCAACAAGAATCGGGGTGTGAAGCAGGCCGACTATCCCTATTCTTTCACCAACGAAAAGTAAAAGAGAACGGTGCTGAATCAATGAAAACCATTTATTTCAGCACCGTTTTTTTATTGATTTGTACGTTCTGCAGTGTCTCGGCTGCGCTTTTTACATTGATAAACAGGCCGTGTGCATCGAACGGGATCGACAGGGGCAGATAAAATGGGTTGAATACCCACTCTTTGATCTCTACCTGTGCAATGCCCTGATTGATGATGCCCAGCTCTTTGGCCGCAGCATAGGAGAGGTCGATGATCCTGCTCCGGTAACGGGGACCCCGGTCGGTGACCTTCACGATCACCTTCTTGTTGTTCTTCAGATTGATCACCTCCAGCATGGTGCCGAAAGGCAAGGTGCGGTGGGCACAGGTGAGACTGTCCCGGTGATAAGGAATGCCGCTTGACATTTTTCTTCCCTGAAACCGATGGGCATAAAAGGAGGCCTTCCCTGTTTGCTGGGCAAAACAGTCGGTAATAAAGAGGCAGAGGCTGACTGCAATAAACAGCAGTTTGATCTTTTTCTTCATCGCTGTAAAGATTTCCAGCTACAAATAAAAGAAAAAAAAAGAAATAAAAAAAGGAAAGCTGCGACACTTTCCTTTCAATGGTTGCGGAGGCAAGACTCGAACTTACGACCTTTGGGTTATGAGCCCAANNACGAGCTACCAACTGCTCCACTCCGCGATATGTTGTTCCTTAATTGGGTTGCAAAGATAGGGTTTTTAATTGAAACAACAAAATTTTGGGGAATCTTTTTTATTTATACCCGAAAAACAGTAAATTTGAATCAAATTTACAGCTATGTCAGATAGTATCGTCATTATTCCTACCTACAACGAGAAAGAGAACATCGAACTGATCATCCGGGCGGTCTTTTCCCTGGAGAAGATTTTTCATATACTGATCATCGACGACGGCTCACCCGACGGAACAGCAGCCATTGTGCAACGGCTTCAAAAGGAGGAGTTCGGAGATCGGCTCTTTTTGGAGCAACGAAAAGGAAAAATGGGGTTGGGTACCGCCTACATACACGGTTTCAAATGGGCATTGGCACGCACTTACGACTTTGTTTTCGAGATGGATGCCGATTTCTCACACAGCCCTGACGATCTTCCGCGCCTCTATGCAGCCTGTAACAATGAGGGGTATGATGTGGCTGTGGGTTCCCGTTATTCCACGGGGGTGAATGTGGTAAACTGGCCCATGGGACGGGTGCTGATGTCTTACTTTGCCTCAAAATATGTGCGGTTTGTCACCGGACTGAACGTTCGGGATACAACGGCCGGTTTTGTCTGCTACCGCAGGAAGGTGCTGGAAACCATCAACCTCGACCGGATCAGGTTCAAAGGGTATGCTTTTCAGATTGAAATGAAATATACGGCCCACGTGCTCGGGTTTAAGATTAAAGAGGTGTCGGTGATCTTCGTCAACCGGCGACTGGGGACATCGAAAATGAATACAAGCATCTTCGGGGAAGCTTTCTTTGGGGTGATCAACCTGCGCTGGCGAAAGATGACCGGAAGAGTTAGACCAACGGTCAGAAAAAAATAATATCCCGACTATGAAACTGATTCACAAAGCAACAATCATCAACGAGGGGACCTCCTTTACCGGATCGGTACTCCTGGAGGGAGAAAGAATTTCACGTGTCTTTACCGGTGATGTGCCAGAAGAGGTGATGAATGCCTGCCGTCAGGTCATCGACGCAAGGGGGTTGTATCTGATTCCCGGTGTCATTGATGACCAGGTGCATTTCCGCGACCCCGGCTTAACACACAAGGGTGATCTGTTCACCGAAAGCAGGGCCGCCGTGGCGGGCGGGGTTACTTCCTTCATGGAGATGCCCAACACGAACCCGCAGACGGTCACGCTGGAGGCACTCGACCGGAAAATGGAGAGCGCTGCTGAGAAATCGGCTGCTAACTTCTCCTTTTACCTGGGTGCCACCAACAACAACCTCGCAGAGCTGAAAAAGGCAGACAGCAAAAAGGTGTGTGGCGTGAAAGTCTTTATGGGAGCCTCCACAGGCAATATGCTGGTGGACAACGAACGTGCCCTGCAGGGAATCTTTGCAGAAGTGGACGCGCTCATCGCCACCCATTGTGAAAAAGAGGAGATCATCCGGGAGAACATAGATGTATACAGGAAGAAATTTGGGGAGGAGATCCCCATTTCCGCTCATCCGCTCATCAGAAGTACGGAAGCCTGTTACCGCTCGTCGGCACAGGCAATTGAACTGGCCGACAAATATGGGACGCGACTGCACGTACTGCATCTTTCCACTGCCCGGGAGATGGCGCTCTTTAGTGCTGCCCCCCTGGAGGAGAAAAAGATTACCGCTGAGGTGTGCGTGCACCATCTCTGGTTTTCTGATCAGGATTATGACAGGCTGGGCGCTCGCATCAAATGGAACCCGGCCGTCAAGACCGCGGCAGACAGGCAGGCGTTGCGTGAGGCGCTTACACAGGGAAAACTGGATGTGGTGGCCACGGACCATGCACCCCATCTGTTGAGCGAGAAGGAAGGAGGAGCACTCCGCGCGGCATCGGGCGGACCGCTGGTGCAGCACTCGCTGCAGGTAATGCTCGAGTTGGCAGGCAAAGGTGTTCTCAGCCGGGAGCAGGTGGTGGAGAAGATGTGCCACGCCCCGGCCCGTTTGTTCAGGGTGAAAGAGAGAGGGTTTGTCAGAGAGGGTTATTTTGCCGACCTGGTGCTGGTAGATCCGGCTAAGCCCTACCCGGTGACCCCGCAAAACATGCTTTATAAATGCGGCTGGTCGCCCTTCGAAGACGAAACATTCAGCAGCACTGTGGCGAAAACCTTTGTCAACGGACAGCTGGTGTGGGATGGGGAAAATGTGGCCGACAACATCCAGGGTATGCCGCTCGCCTTCGAAAGGTGAAAGTATGGCATGCTTGACGTTCATTAACCGAAAATGGTTGGGCGTGCCGATATATTTTTCTACTTTTGTGTCGAAATTTAATAAAAACCATCACGAGTGAGATTTTTGTTTACTGTTCAGGGAGAAGGCAGGGGCCACTTCACACAGGCATTATCCCTGGCTGCCATCCTTCGCAAGCATGGACACGAAGTAGTAGCCGTGCTGGTCGGGAAAAGCGACTCAAGGCAGATTCCCCCGTTTTTCATGAATAAAATAGGAGCGCCGGTGGCCGAGTTCAGCAGCCCCAACTTTACCTCTTTCTACAAGCAGAAGCGGCCCAATATTTTCATCAGCGTCATCAACAACTTCTCCCGGCCCTTTATCTTTCGCGAGAGCCTGCTTTTTCTCAGACAACAGATCGAACAATACCGACCCGACAAAGTGATTAACTTCTATGAGATGATTACCGGCATGGCGTATGGGATGTATCGTCTCGATAAGAAACTGGGTGTGGAGATGATCGCGGTGGGGCATCAGTATGTGCTGACCAACCCGAACTACAAGACCTCCGCCGAGCAGGATGTGAAGTTCTACCTGCTGCGGATGCTCTCCCGCATTACATCTACCCGTGCTTCGAAAATACTCGCACTCTCCTTTCGTGATATGCCGGGATCGAAAGATGGGAAGTTGGTGACGGTTCCGCCCTTATTGCGCTCGGAAGTATTCGACATTGAACCGACGCAGGGAGACTATATTCACGGTTACATGCTGAATACCGGCTATTATGAAGAAGTGTCGGCGTGGCATGAAAAAAATCCCGGTGTTCCGTTGCATTTCTTCTGGGATAAGAAAGATGCGGAGGAGGTAACACAGGTCGACGAGAATTTTATCCTGCACAAGCTGAACGACGAACGTTTCCTGCATAGCATGGCGGGCTGCATGGGATATGCCACCACTTCGGGCTTTGAGTCGCTCTGCGAAGCACTCTATTACCAGAAGCCGGCCCTCATGGTGCCGGTACACGTGGAGCAGGAGTTCAATGCTTACGATGCATCCATCTCGGGTGTGGGCATCTCAGCAAAAAAATTCAAACTGGGCAAACTCATTCAGTTTATACCCCAATATGCTCCCGATGAGCATTTCAGGGAATGGGTACACCAGGCTGAGATACGGTTTATCAAAGAAATTTGTGACAACTACAAGCCGACCGAGTCACGGTAAAAATCCAACGCCTCAAAAAAGAGTTCCTTGTCGGCCGTCTGGTCGATCTGCACATCACCTATGTCTGATAACAGGGTAAAGTTAGTCTGGTTACCCACATTCTTCTTGTCGTGTCGAGCAATCTCACGAAGTCTCTCGTAGTCGTCGCAGCTAATGGAAAAAGCACCGTAATGTTGCTGAATGAAGCGGACCGTTGTGAGCAGCTTCTCTTTGGGAAAACTGCAGATACGGTGCGACAGATATAACTCCACAATCATTCCCCAGGCCACGGCATAGCCGTGCGGCACAGGCTTGCCGCTCTCTATGGCAAAACTCTCGAAGGCATGGCCGGTGGTGTGGCCCAGGTTCAGTGCCTTGCGGATATTTTTTTCAAAGGGATCCTGCTCCACAATTTCCCGCTTGATCTCCACGGAACGAAAAACCAGTTCATTCAGTTTTGCATAGTCCGGATCATCGAACGCGAAGGTCAGTATCTGTTCCCAATCTGCCGTGGAGTGGATGAGTGCATGCTTGATCATCTCGGCATATCCCGAGAGGATGGCGCGCCGGTCGAGCGTGCGGAAAAAGAGGGAGGAGATGATCACATACTCCGACGGGTAAAAGGCACCAATTTCATTTTTATATCCTCCGAAGTTGATGCCGGTCTTTCCGCCTACGGCAGCATCCACGGCTCCCAGCAGGGTGGTGGGCAGGTTGATGTATTTGATCCCCCTTTTGAAGGTGGCCGCCGCGAAGCCGCCCAGGTCGGTCACCATGCCCCCTCCCAGGTTGATCAGCAGTGAGTGTCGTGTGGCTCCGTGCTGGGTGAGCTCCAGCCATACCTTGCTCAGATTTTCCAGGGTCTTGTGGGTGTCGTCGGCAGGAATAATGATCTCTGTCGCCTCGCTTATGGCGGGGATACCGGCAAGCAGCGGCAGGCAATGCAGGTGCGTATGGGTGTCGGTCAGAAGAAAAAGCTTGTCGTGCGGGATTTTCCCTACGATCTTCTCTACATCGGTTGCCGGTTGGCTGCTCTTGATAATCTGTTGCATTTGTTTTGTTATTGTTTGTTATCCAGCGAGTTGTACAGTTCTTCCTGAATGCGTTCCCGTATGTTCAGCGTGGAGAGCCGGTTGGGAGAACGGGAGGGGTTTACCCGGTTCGACAGGAAAATGTAGATCATGTTGTTTGTGGGATCTATCCAGAAGCAGGTTCCCGTGAATCCGGTATGACCGTAAACTTCTACGGGCGTACCCGGACTGGTGGGACTGGCATTGCTGTTGCCGGGATCGGGCTTGTCGAAGCCCAGGCCGCGGCGGCTCACACTGCTTTTCGCGGTGGTGAAAAGCTTTACGGTTTCTTCACTCAGGTATCGCTCATCGCCGTACATTCCGCCGTTGAGCCACATCTGATATAGTTTTGCCAGATCACCGGCGTTGGAAAAAAGACCCGCATTGCCCGATATGCCACCAAAGAGGGCGGCGCCTTCATCGTGCACATATCCCCGGAGGTGTTGCCTGCGGAAAAAAGGATCATCCTCGGTGGGTGGAATCCGGTCGACAGAGAGGTGGCTCAGCGGCTGAAAGGTGGTGGTTGTGGCTCCCAGCTTCCGATAAAACGAATCCTTGACATAGCTGTCGAGATCCCGCTTTGTGATCTGTTCCACGGCTTCCTTCAGCAACATGAAGTTGAGGCAGCTGTAGGTATATTTTCCTTTCGTTTTCAGTGGCGATGCAATCACATCACCGAGCAGGACATCGTGCATCTTGTCGCTGGCATAAAGCCCTTTTGCCACGGGCAGATAAAACTGCGCCGAGGAGTCACGGGAGATAAGGTCGGGCTGAAAACGGTAATCGGTACGGGCCCAGGCTCCGGCATAGCGGACGTGAAATGTGGCGGAACGGGGTCCAAACAGGCGCCCTGTATAGCTGTCGGCATCAATGGCGCTGGTGTAGTAAGGGATAAAGGAGGTGATGCCCGACTCATGCAGGAGGAGTGAACGGAGCGGTATCTTCGCCTTGTCGCTTCCTTTTGTTGCGGGCACGAACTTGTCGATGGGATCCAGCAGTGCCAGCTTCTTTTCATCATAGAGTTTCATCACAGCAGGCAGCGTGGCCGATGCTTTTGTCATAGAAGCCAGGTCGTAGACCGTCTCGGCGGTCACCTGCGGACTGTCGCCGTAATCGAAGCGACCGAACTCCTTCTCGTAGATGATCACACCATCTTTGGCCACCAGAATCTGGCAGCCGGGGTATGCTTTTTGCCGGATACCCTCCAGTGCAATTTGTTCGATTCCTGCCAATCGTTCCGAAGCGATGCCCACCTCTTCCGGCATGGAATAACCCAGTCGTGTCTTTTGTGTGACGATACCGCTTCCCTCCGGGAAGGCGGTGGTGGTCACCGGCAGCCTGCCGCGCAAGCTTATTCCCCCAAAGATGCCCTGGGCAGCGCTCATCTGGGCAAACGGGGTGTTGTCATAGGCCAGGATCACCGCATCGGCAGCTTCCATGATCTGCCTGTACTGATTCGTGGTATAGGGCATGGTGAAAAACACCAGAATGAAGCGGTTATTACCCACCAGCTGCTGCAGGGAGGCAGCATCGGCTGCCAGGCTGTCGTGCAGGGAGACAATGATCAGATCCTGTTTTTTCAGCTCCGTCTCCTTTAGAAACTGCTCCGCCGTTTTGGCCTGGAACGACTGCAGGTCGCCCTGTTTTTTCAGATATTGCTGGAAGGTGTTGGCCTCGGGAGCACCGAGCGCCACGGAGACAATCCGTGTGTTGTCAAGCCCTTTCAGCGGTAGCCGCTCATTCCGGTTCTGCAGCAAAGTTACCGCGTGGTCGTAGATCTTGCGTTGCAACCATGCAGTATGGGGTGTCTCCACACGCCTTTGAACGGTGCTGCTGTTGATGGGGGTGAAACGGTGTGCGCCGAGGATATATTTGTAGGAAAGTATCTTGCGTACCTTTTTTCTGAGGAGCGAATCGGGGATGGTGCCATTGGTCACTGCCTCGTTGACCGACTCAAATGCCTTCTGCTGGTTTATCACCCCCAGAATCACATCGTTTCCTGCCAGCAATGCCCGCACGCTGGCTTCGGGCTGGCGTGACACGCCCTTCATCGCCATGCCGTCGGTGAAGGTGAGGCCGGCAAAGCCCATATCCCTTTTCAGCAGATTCACGCCGATGGCCGGGGAGAGAGAGGCCGGCATCCCTTTGGTCTTCAGCTGGGGCACGTTGAGGTGGCCCGACATGATACCCGACAAACCGGCGTTTATATATTCCCGGAACGGGTAGAGCTCCACCTCCTCCAGTCGTTCCCGACTGTGTTTGATGGTGGGCAATGTTTTGTGGGAATCGTGCGACGTGTCACCATGTCCCGGGAAATGTTTTGCCACTGCCATCACCCCATTGCTTTCCAGTCCCCGGGCAAAAGCAATGCCCTGCCGGGCCACGTTCAACGGATTTTCACCGTAGGAACGGGTGCCGATGACCGGATTGTCGGGGTTGGTGTGCACGTCGATGGAAGGTGCGAAGTTCACATGGATGCCCATCTCCCGGCACTGGCGCGCCACCTCTTTGCCATAGAGGGTGAGTAGCGAGTCATCGGTGATGGCGCCGATGATGATGTTGCGGGGAAATTCGGGTGCATCGGTCAGCCGCATCGAGAGCCCCCATTCACCGTCGAGGGCAATCAGGAGCGGCACATCGGACAGGCTCTGTGCGTAGTTTGTAATCATGGCCTGCTGCGCCAGGGTCCCTTTTGAGAAGAGCAGCCCGCCCACCTTCTGGTTTTTGATGTACCCGGCTACTCTGGAATTCCATCTGCTGCTGGGTTCTGCGATGGGCATAAAAAGCTGGCCCACCTTTTGTTCCTGCGTGAGTGTGCTGTATACCGAGTCCACCCATCGGTTCATCGCTGTCTGGTCCGCCTGCCGGTATAGGTGGGGTATCACCTGTGCCGGGGCCGATAGCGCGAAGATGAATAATATGTTGATTAATCCGAATCTGATCACTTTGTCCTTTCCATTGTTATGTCCATTCTGGCCACAGTGGCGCCCCGGCCGCTGGTCTGATAGATCATCACGGGCTTGTTGTCCCTGTTCATGCGTTTAACCGGTTCCGGCAGGTATGTGTGGCTGTGACCCCCAATGATGAGGTCGATATTCCGGGATGATTCGGCCAGCCTGACATCGGCGCTGTAACCCAGGTGGGAGAGGCAGATGATCAGGTCACATTTCTCTTCCCTGCGAAGCTTTTCTGCCAGATTATTGGCAGTCTCTTCCGGATCCAGAAATTTCATTCCCTTATAGTTGTCTGCAGCGATCAGCCCCTTTGGCTGGATGTCGATGCCGATGACCCCGATGCGTAGTTTTCCCTTCCTCAGGATCAGGTATGGTTTGACCATGCCGGCGAGTGCGGTGCCGGAGAAGTCGTAGTTGCTCGACACGATGGGAAAGTCGGCTCGCCTGACTGCCTTTGCAAGCACTTCCAGTCCGTAATCAAACTCATGATTTCCCAATGTGGCCGCATCATAATGCATCAGGTTCATCGCCTTTACTTCTACTTCTCCCTTAAATAGATTGAAGTAAGGGGTTCCCTGAAGAAAATCGCCTGCATCGAACAGGAGTACCTGTTTGTTTTCAGCCCTTACCTGATCGATGTAGGATGCCCGGCGCACAACGCCTCCCTTGTCGGGGTTTGTCCTGTCGGTAAGCGGTAATGGCTCAATGCGGCTGTGGGTATCGTTTGTATGCAAAAGGACCAGCTGCTCCTGAGCAACGAGTGTCAGGCAGGAGAATAAAAAGAGGCTCAGCAGCAGGGTAAGATGTGGTCTTCTCATCGGAATGGGTGTTATTTGTGAATGATTATGCGTCCGTCGAGGGTAGAGACGACTTCATCTCCGCGACGTGTTTGTTCCTTCACGTAAGCGATCATCACGTCGCGGAGCGTGACGCCGGTATCCGTGCGCGAAAGTGCATTGCGGAAAGCAGCCATGTTGTCATTGCCCTCAGCGAGGTAATCGAGGGTGACAATGCGGTAAACCTTCTCATTGGCGATGGGCTTGCCATCGATGGTCACGCTTTTTACTTTTCCCCCCTCGGCCACGAGTTTCACATTGGAAGAGATGCCTGCTCCGCCAATGCGGGCGTAGGCATCGAATATTTTTTTCAGATCACTCCCCTTCAGTTCCAGAAAGGTGATGGCATTGTCGAATGAATAGATCTCGTAGAGATTGCCCACCGTGATTTGTCCCTGCGGAAGGGTGGCCCGGTGGCCGTGTACATTCATCACGCCGACATCGGCGCCCTGGGGCATATGCTCATCGCCATAGGCCTTCATCACATCGGAGGTGAAGTTGGTGAGCAGGCTTTCGGGCCTTTTGTAATCCATGAACTGTGCCGAGTAGCCGATGACCTCATTCATCTGCCGGTCGAGCCCCTCCTTGTAGGACTGTACCAGTGCCTGCATCTTGTGGTGCGGGTGATTGTCGAATGTGGAATCCATCTCCACAATGGTGCCGGACATTTCCGTCACATGGTAGGTTTGTTTACATGAAAGCAGGAGGATTGCCAGACAGACAACCGGAATTATTTTTTTATGCATGCCGAATAGATAAAAGTGCCCTAAACCGTTTACAAGGCCAAAAATAGGTATTTTTATACTGAAAGCAAGCAGCTGTTTTATAAATAAACATTAAATAATATTTTGTGCGGAAGTTTCAGGAATAATTGCTACCTTTGCATCCGCTTTGCGTAATCTCTGTCGGCATCGTTCCGTCATATTGCGTTTAAACAGGGTTAATTATTAACATAAAGCTTATTACAAGATGGATTTAATGAAAATAGCAGAAGCCGCTTTCGCCAGAGAAAAGAAAGAGTTTCCTGCTTTCAGAAGTGGCGATACCATCACGGTTTCCTACCGCATTGCCGAAGGAAACAAAGAGCGTATACAGCAGTATCGCGGCGTGGTGATCAAGATTGCCGGTCACGGAGATGCAAAACGTTTCACCGTGCGGAAGATGTCAGACAACATTGGTGTGGAACGTATCTTCCCGATGAACTCACCATTCATTGAAGATATTACACTCAACAGTGCAGGAAAGGTTCGCAGAACAAAACTCTATTACCTGCGCAAGCTGCGTGGAAAAGCTGCCCGCATCCGCAAGAAAGTGTATTAAGAGGCACTGCAGACAAAATAAAAAAGCTCCGGAATTTTTCCGGAGTTTTTTTGTATCTCCCGTCGCCCAACTTTCCACCATTCGCCTTCTGCCTTCCGATCCTTTTTGCCGGAACTTTAAATTTTCCTATTTTTGTGGTTGTTATTCTTTGACTTAAAATAGAATCATGCTTCATAAAACCGAAGGGATCGTGTTGGGTACTTCGCCTTATAACGACATCTATGGCATCGTGCAGGTCTTTACCCGCGACTTTGGCAGGGTCTCTTACCTGCTTCCCCGCTCACACGGTAAAAAAGCGAAAATAAAAACTTCGCTCTTCTTTCCGCTTTCGATACTTAACCTGGAGGTGGAGCATCTGCCGCTGCGCGACCTGCATCGGTTGAAGGAAGCTGAGCGGCAATTCCCGCTGCAGGATCTCTGCACGAACATGACCAAGGTGTCGCTGGCTTTTTTTCTGTCCGAGTTTTTGTCGCGCGTGCTCCGGGAGTCGGATAACAACGGGCCGACATTCGACTTTGTAAAGAACTCGGTAGAAACACTGGAGGCTACCGAAAGAGGGCTGGCCAACTTCCATCTGGCCTTCCTGTTCGGGCTGACGCGCTTCATGGGTATTTATCCGAATGTGGAATGGCGAGGGAGACATCGTTTTTTTGATCTGATGCAGGGTGAATTTGTGCAGAACATGCCGATGCATACCCATTGTCTGAATAGTCGTGAAAGTGATTTTCTGGTGCTGCTCCAGCGCATGAATTACGGCAACATGCATCTCTTCGGTCTGTCACGCAGTAACCGAAATACAATCCTGGATTACCTGCTCGAATATTACCGTTTGCATGTGTATGACTTCCCCCCGCTCAAGTCGATCGACATCCTGCGGGCGCTCGCCTGATACAAGGCTGTGTCTGCCATCCGCCATAGTCCTGCAGGGAAAATCAGGCATATGCCCTGAACAGGACAACCCGGCCGGATGATTCCACGGTGAAGCTGCTGCCGAGCGACTCGTTAAGTGTTCCCTGCCACCAGTTGGTGAGAACCCGGCCGGTGAGCGGATATTTGAGGTTGTGGGTGGTTATGGGCGCACGGTCGATCGGGAAGAGGGAGACCTGCTGTCCCGGGAAACCGGTAAATTCAACNNGCCACCTCCATATAGTCGGCCAGCAGTGAGATGTTTCCCAGTGTATGATCTTCCCGGTAGCCGGTGCCACCCACAATCACGATTTCTTTTCGCCCGTGTTGCACACAGAATTGCACCGATTTGGTGAGGTCATTCGTCTCCTGATCGGGGTCGGGATGCAGGATATGCGCGTAACGAAGACGGTTTTCTTCAGAGATGGAGTCGCAGTCGCCCACAATGGCGTCGGGTTTGCCACCGCGGGCAATAAAGTCGTTGGCGGCGCCGTCGGTGCAGACAATGTATTTCGCTCTTTCGATGAGCGAGAGTGGCAGGGGATGGCTTGGAAACCGTCCGTTGGCAATGATTACCGTGGAGATCTTTGGCAATATATCCATTCAGCTTTTATTTTATTTAGTCGACTTCTTGTCGCACTTGACAGAAGCAAAGATACAAAAAGAAGCGGCAATATTTTGCCGCTTCCTTCCTGTTTGGTGCCTTTTATCTTATTCCGACAACGATTCTTCCAGAGCAATTGATTTTGGAAAAAGAATGTTGTTCTCCAGGTGAATATGCCGGTGCAGGTCTTCCTCGAATTCCTTCACCAGACTCAGGGTCACACGGTAGGTGTTGCAGGCATCTTCGGGTGGTGTGTAGTCGCCCGTGAGCTCACTGATGGTGCGGAAACGTTCGCCTTCTGCATCGTGCTCGTGCTCCATCTGGGCGATCATGGCCGCTGCCGTGCCCACTTTGGTCTGGGGGATTTTTCCACCCGACAGTTTCGCTTTCACCAGTTGTCTGATATGGGGGAAGAGCATCAGCTCTTCCTTTCGGAGGTGCGCCGTGAGGTCGCCTGCCGATTCGAGGAACAGTTTCTGTACTACCGCCAGTTCGGGGTGATTCTCCCCGTGTACCCGCACGATCTTATTCAGGTAAGGTGTGATCTCGGGGATTTTAGTTTCTATGTAGCGGTGGTGCGTTTTTTCTATGTAGTCGGCCAGCAGGTCGAGCGGGAACGCCTTGAAGTCGATATCTCCGCCCTGTTTCTCGTTTACTGCCTCCCGCAGCTCATCGAGGAGCTTTTCTTCGTCCAGCTTTTTGTCGCGGCTCGCATCGGCAATCGTTCTGTTGCCATTGCAGCAGAAATCGATGCGGTATTGTTTAAAAATGGAGGCAGCCTTGTAATTTTCCGCCACAATTTTTCCGATAATACTTTGGTTGTTGATGTCCATAATACGTTGAAATTTAAAGGAGCCGTCGGCGGATATAATCCGCAACGGCGGCTCCAGAGTTGAGTTATTGTAGAATCCTCACGGTTTTTCCGTGGGTTTTTTCTTCTTTTTAATGGTCAGCTGGTATACGAACCAGAATAGGGTCAGGGTGCCTATGGAGAAGATGGTGTCACCGAAGATACGCAACCACTTGAAAAAGCTGACCAGCGGCTGTTGCATGAACTCGGCTGAGCGGGCATACCACATTCCCTCTTTCACGCTGGCCACGGTCTGCATCAGTCCGACCGGCAGGAGGCTTAACAGCACCATGAGCAGCAGGCCGATGTTGAGCGTCCAGAAGGTGAATGAGATCAGCTTGTTGTTCCATTTTTGCTTTCGGTACATGCTGCGTAATACGAACAGGATGAGTCCGATGCCCAGCATGCCGTATACTCCGAAGAGGGCTGCATGGCCATGTACGGGCGTGGTGTTCAGTCCCTGCATGTAAAAGAGTGCGATGGGCGGGTTGATGATAAAACCAAAGATGCCGGCTCCCAGGAAGTTCCAGAAAGATACCGACAGCAGGAAGTAGATGGGCCACCTGTAATCCTCGAGCCACTCGGTGGATTTGCTCATGCGGTAGTTGTGATAGGCTTCAAATCCGATCAGCACCAGCGGCACTACTTCCAGTGCGCTGAAGGTAGCTCCCAGTGCCATCACACCGGTGGGTGTTCCGGTGAAATAGAGGTGGTGGAAAGTACCCAGGATACCTCCCGTGAGGAAGATGACCGTGGCAAAGAGCACGTTGTTGGTGGCCGAGCGGATGCCCAGCAGCCCCATGCGGGTAAAGAGGAAGGCGGCTACAACGGTAGCAAATACTTCGAAGAATCCTTCTACCCAGAGGTGTACCACCCACCATCGCCAGTATTCGGCTACGGCAAGGTTCGTTGTCCGTCCCCACATCAGTCCTGCTGCATAGAACAGCGCGATGGCGGCACAGGAGATCAGGAAGAGGATCAGCAATCCTTTTTCAGAAGTTCCTTTTTTGATGATCGGCAGGATGGGGCGGATCATCAGCGCGAGCCACAAAAACAGACCGACTACCAGCAGCCACTGCCAGAAACGGCCCAGATCGACATACTCATATCCCTGATGGCCGAACCAGAAGTTGTTGACCAGGTTCAGTCGTTGCATCACGCCAAACCATTGTCCGATCAGTGATCCGGCAACGACGATGATCAGGGCGACAAACAGGACGTTCACGCCCAGCAACTGGTATTTGGGATCCTTGCCGCTGAGCGAAGGTGCGATATAGAGACCGGTGGCGAGCCAGGCAGTGGCTATCCATAAGATGGCCAGCTGCACGTGCCAGGTGCGTGTAATGGAGTAGGGGATGATGCCGGTGATGTCGAGACCGTAGAAACCTCCTCCCTCCACACCGTAGTGGGCCGTGATGACGCCCATCAGCACCTGTACCAGGATAAGCAGGTTCACCACCCAGAAGTATTTCTTCACCGCCCACATGGAAGGAGTGACGGTTTGGTTCATCAGCGGATCTTCCAGCGGCCGCAGTATCTCTTCCTGGCGGCTGCGGGCATGTACAAATATCATGATGCCGATGCCCAGCAGCAGCATGACAATGCTGAAGCCTGTCCACAGGATCAGGTCGCTTGTCGGCACATTGCCGATCTGCTCATCGGGCGGCCAGTTGTGGGTGTAGGTGATATCCTGTCCCGGACGGTTGGTCACACAGGCCCAGGAAGCCCAGAAGAAGAACTGGGCCATCTTGTCCATGCGCTCCTCCGTCTTGATGCTGTTCTTCGCGATGGCGTAAGCATTGCGGAGGTCATCGAGCGCGGGATCGTTCATGAACAGGCCGGTGTAGTGTGCCTTGTTATCCAGGAAAGCTTCGTATCGTTCGCTGCTGATTACCAGCCTGCCCGTTGATGGGTCGTAGGTGTTCTCGCGCAGGTGTGTCTGCAGCCTGCTCTCCAGGGTTGCCTGCTGCTCCCGTGACAACTGGTCGAAAGGTGTCCCTTGCAACTCCTGTGACCATTTGTTCAACAGGAACTGTGCCTCGCGATGCAGATAGTCAGCCGTCCAGTCGGGTGCCACATAGGCGCCGTGTCCCCAGACTGTACCGATCTCTTGTCCGCCGATGCTCTGCCAGATATTCTGTCCGTCTTTGATATCTCCCCCGGTAAACAGTACGGTACCTGTGTCATCCACAACCTCCGCGGGTACGGGTGGGGCCTGCTGATAGATTTGATTGCCGTAGTAAAGCAATACGGCAAAAGATAAAATAATCACTGCTGCCAGTGCAATCCATAACTTCTTCTGTGACATACCAGTTCTTTTGTTAAAGGTGCATAATTGTCGTTTTTATTTTTCCCAAGTAATCATCGAATTAACAGGGAATCTTCATTTTTTAATCCCATGGCCAGCTCATAGACCGTGGCCTGGTGCAGTACCTCGAACATCTCCTTCCGGATGGGTTCCACCGAATGGTGCATGGGACAGGGATGTGCTCCATCACATACTCCCAGCCCCAGGACGCAGCCTTCAAAAAACTCATCTCCTTCAATTGCCCGCACAATGTCGGCTATGGTGATTTCGTGAAGCCGCTCCTGCTTGATTTCGAATCCGCCACGGGGACCCGTGTAGGAGTCGATAATCCCATTCCGGGATAAAGCCCCCAGTATCTTTCCCGTAAATGCTGCGGGTGACCCCGTCTGTTCTACAATATCGCTCATCCTGGTACGAATCTGACGCAGCGATTGCCGGGCAATATAAAGCACCGCTTTGATGCCATATTCACAGGTTTTCGAAAACATGTCGTGTGGTCTCCTTTCTTATCATCTTACTTTAATCGTTGTCACATGACAAAGATATTGAATAATTTTAATTTCAGACAAAAATGTCTTTAATTTTTTATCACATTCTTTCTTTTTGTCTGAGAAGCAGTTGAAATCAGAGCTTCCTGCCACTTTGGATGAAAGCTTAATAAAATTTAAATATGAATCCATTTCAAACAATCGCTTCCAACAACTGTTGTTAAGTAGATTCATTCTACTTAAGTAAAACATCCAAAAAAAATATAGATTAAGGTAGTTGCTATGGCGAAAACAAGTTCAAAAAAAGTGACGGATATTTCCAAAGAAAAATTACTGGAGATGCATCGTTCCATGCTGGATATCCGTAATTTCGATAACAAGGTCAACCGTCTGGTTAAAAGAGGCGTAGTGCCGGG
>DFYK01000080.1:21887-45972 GCA_002383605.1 Proteiniphilum sp. UBA4084
ACCTGCAAGGGTAAAGGAGGCTCGATGCACATTGCCGATCTCGACGGTGGCAACCTGGGGGCCAACGGAATTGTGGGCGGTGGCATGGGCATGGCCATTGGAGCTGCGCTCACCCAGAAAATAAAGAAAACAGACAAGATTGTCGTCTGCTTTTTTGGCGATGGCGCCGTCAATGAGGGTACCTTTCATGAAACCCTGAATATGGCATCTATCTGGAAACTGCCGGTAATTTTTTACTCAATCAACAACATGTACGGCATCAGCACACCCATCAGCAGTGTGATCAATATCGATTATAACTATCGACGTGCTGCTTCTTACGGCATTCCCGGACATTTTATTGAAGACGGAAACGACCTGATGGCAGTCTATAACAAGTTTGAGGAGATCGTGAAATATGTGCGGGAAGGTAACGGACCCGTATTGGTAGAGTCAATAACCTATCGTTATCTGGGTCACTCCACCTCCGATCCGGGTAAATATCGCACCAAGGAGGAGGTAGATGAGTGGAAGAAGAAGGATCCGATCCTGCGCTTCGAACAGTATCTGTTGGATAACAAACTCGTTACAAAGAAGGACATCGAGGCGATAGAGAAAGCTTCGGAAGATGCTGTGGAGGAGTCGGTGAAGTTTGCTTTAAGCAGCCCCGAGCCCACATTGGAGTCGGCTTTTGAGGATATCTTTGCGCCCTGACCACATCGTGTAAGTTTATAAAACAGAAAGAATGATCCGGAAAGGATATCAAAGAATTTAAAATAGCTCAGAAATATATAGATGGAAAAAGAAACAAAATTAATGTCGGTGCGTGATGCCATCATCATGGCAATGTCGGAAGAGATGCGTCGCGACGAGAACGTGTTCCTGATGGGAGAAGATGTGGGTATTTTTGGTGGCGACTTCGGTACATCGGTTGGTATGCTGGAAGAATTTGGCAAGGAGCGGATACGTGATACGCCGATTTCAGAGAATGCCATTTCGGGTGCAGCCATCGGTGCTGCCATGACCGGCCTTCGTCCCATTGTGGATATTACCTTTATGGATTTCATCGTCTACATGATGGACAATATTGTGAATCAGGCTGCCAAAACAAGGTACATGTTCGGCGGAAAAGGGCAGATACCGGTCGTGTTCCGTGCTGCTGCCGGTGGTGGAGTAGGTTCTGCCGCCCAGCACTCCCAGTCGCTCGAAGCCTGGTTTACCCATATTCCGGGGTTGAAGGTAATTGCCCCGGGCACTCCTGCCGACGTAAAGGGGCTGCTCAAAGCGGCCATCCGGGATAACAACCCGGTCATCTTCCTTGAATACAAAGCACAGTATAATATGAAGGGGGAGGTACCACTCGACCCCGATTTCGTGTTACCCATTGGTAAGGCAGATATCAAAAGAGAGGGAAAAGATGTGACGGTGATCACCTACGGGCGCATGCTGGAACGTGTGATGAAAGCGGCCGAAGAGGTGCATGAAGCAGAAGGTGTGGAGGTGGAAGTGGTCGATTTGAGAACCCTCTCCCCGCTGGATAAAGACACCGTGATTCAGTCGGTGAAGAAAACCGGCAAGGTGCTTTTGGTCAACGATGCTCACAAAACCAGCGGTTTTATTGGTGAGGTAGCTGCCACCATTGCCGAGAGCGAAGCATTCGACTATCTCGATGGCCGGATACTGCGGCTTGCCGGAGAAGATGTACCCATCCCTTACAACCAGACGCTGGAGACGGCCATGATCCCGAGTGTGGAGCGCATCCGGAAATATATCCTCAGATTAGTCAATAACCGATAAAAACTGAGTGAATGGAAGATAGAAAGTTGAGAGCAACGCCAGCAGCAAGAACATTGGCGAAACGACTCGGTGTGGATCTGTTGAGCGTGACCGGCACCGGTTACAAGGGACGCATTCAAAAGGATGATGTTGCCGGCTTCAATTATGAGGATAAAACACATGTTTCTCCGCTTGCACAGCGCATTGCCGATATACACCACATCGATCTGAAAGGGGTGGTTGGAACAGGCTACCGCAACAAAATCATGAAGGATGATGTGTTGCAACTGATTGATGATCAGGAGATCAAGTCGCGCTTTGTGCTCGATGATTATGGCTATCAAATGGTGTCGCCATCTCCGCAGGTTGCTAAAGCTGCTCCTGCCAGACAGGCAGCAACTGCTTCTAAGGCGGAGCCAGTGAAGGAAATTGCCGCAGCAGGTGATTCGGAAACAGTGCCGATGACGCAGATGCGTAAGATTATCGCCAAGCGCATGTCGGAGAGCTTCTTTGGTGCGCCTACCTTTATACAGACTTGGGAGATTGATATGACCGAGTTGCTTGCACTGCGCAAACGACTGATTGATCCCATCATGGAGAAGACCGGCAAGAAGGTTACGGTGACCGACCTGATTTCGATGGCCGTGATCAAGACCTTGCCGAAACATAAATATATCAATGCAAGCCTGAATAAGGACGCTACCGAGATCACCTTTCACAATTATGTGAACCTGGGTATGGCGGTGGGTCTGGATGAGGGGTTGCTGGTGCCGGTGGTGAAGGGTGCCGATAAGATGTCGCTGAGCGAGTTCGTGGTGGCGATGAAGGACCTCACCGAGCGCACCTTCGCAAAGAAGCTGCTGCCCGACGAACAGGCGGGAAGTACCTTTACCATCAGCAACCTGGGCATGTATGGCGTGGATGAGTTTACGGCGATCATCAATCAGCCCAACTCGGCCATTCTGAGTGTCTCTTCTACCCAGCAGCGGGCGGTGCCCCGTGATGGTGAAATCGTAATCCGTCCCATCATGAAGGTGAGCCTCACGGCCGATCACCGGGTGATTGACGGACTCACAGGAGCGAAATTTATGACCGATCTGAAAGCGGCCATGGAGAATCCATTGACACTGTTTATTTAATGTGCCAATGTGCCAATTTACTAATATGCTAATAAATAGAGCTGACCGCTAACATACAAACCGCTGTTATTGCAAAGCTTGCTCCTAAAGAGCTGATCGCTGACAGCTGACCGCTAAAATAAAAAACTAAAAGATATGGCTTTTGAAATAATCATGCCCAAAGCAGGTATCGACATGACCGAAGGGCAAATTGTGAAATGGTTAAAAAAAGAGGGTGATCCGGTGAAGGAAGGTGAGATTATCCTTGAGATTATGACCGATAAAACCAGCATGGAAATTGAAGCCGAGGCTTCGGGAATCCTGCTGAAAATTGTGCATCACGATGATGAGACCGTGCCGGTTACGACCGTTATTGGTTATATCGGGAATGAAAATGAATCGGTCGACACCCTGATGCCCGAAGAGTTTGAGGATACCGGTGCCGAAGAGAGTGAAGAAGATAAACGGATGATCCGCCTCGAGGATAGCTATAACGTGGCGGTGATCGGAGGAGGGCCGGCAGGCTATGTGGCCGCCATCAGGGCAGCTCAGCTGGGTGCCAAGGTGGCCATCGTGGAGAAAGGTGTTTTCGGAGGTACCTGCCTCAATGTGGGTTGTATTCCATCAAAAGCTTATCTGAAGAATGTAGAAATCGTGGATCATATCAAAAACGCCGCATCGAGGGGAATCATCATCGAGGATCCCAAGATCAGGATCGATATGGAGAAAGTGGTTGCGTTCAAAAACGGCGTGGTAAAGAAACTGACCAGCGGCGTGGAGGCTCTGCTGAAATCAAATGGTGTGGATATCTACAAAGGATTTGGAAAGATCAACAAGAATAAGGATGTGGTTGTGGATGACACCAAGATCATCAAGGCTGATAAGATTATTCTCGCCGGTGGTTCCAAGGTATTTATGATCAACATTCCCGGTATTCAGAACGACAAGGTGCTGACGAGCGACGACCTGCTCGACATCAAGGATGTTCCCGAAACCATGGTGGTGCTGGGAGGGGGCGTGATTGGCGCCGAAATGGGCCTCTCGTTTGCAGGACTGGGTTCCAAAGTGATCATCGTGGAGATGCAGGATCAGATTGTCTCCATGTTTGATAATGATGTGACCGAAGAACTGACCCGATTAATCAAGAAGAAGGGGATTGAAGTGGTCACATCCGCCAAGATCACCGAGGTGGTTGACAAGGGAGATAAGCTGGAGATTAAGATTGAAGGCAAAGATTCTATCATAGCCGACAAGGCGCTGCTGGCCATCGGACGTGTGCCCGATCTGGAAGCAGTGGGTGAAGTGAAGTTTGAGACCGACAGGGGCAGAATCAAGGTGGATCAGTATATGGAGACCAGCGTGAAGGGTATTTATGCTCCGGGCGACATCAATGGAATCAAGATGCTGGCACACGTGGCTTTCCGCATGGGTGAGGTGGCAGCAGATAATGCAGTGAAAGGGAATCACCGCCAGGTGAAACTGCTCTCGGCACCATCGGTGGTCTACACCCTGCCCGAAGTGGCCATGGTGGGACTGACCGAAGCACAGGCACGGGAAAAGTATGGCGACGATATTCGCATCGGACGTTTTAACTTCAGCGCCAACGGCCGTGCTTTGGCATCGAGCGAAGCAGAGGGTTTTGTGAAGGTGATTGCCGACAACCGCTACGGCGAGGTGTTGGGTGTGCATATCCTGGGACCATCGGCTGCAGAACTCATTACCCAGGCCTCCCTGATCATGGAAATGGAGATTACCGTGGAGGAGGTAGTGAACACCATCTACGGCCATCCTACCTACTCGGAGGCGATCTTCGAGGCTTTTGCCGATGTGCTGGGTGAGGCGGTGCATATTATTCCGAAGAAAAAGAAATAATACAGGAAGTTCTTTGTTTGCAGTTAATTCGTCGCCTGTTGAAATTTTGTGACCCATTATCGCTCACATGAGCTAAAAGAGTAGAACTTGCTTCGCTTCAAACAGCTACTCTTTTATACGCTCATTGTTCACGATGGGTCCCCACAAAATTTTTCAAAAATATTTTCACGGTCATTTACCATTTGAGATAAATTTTCCAATGCTTCTCTAATTTGGAACTCATTGTCAAGTGGCTTGTAATTGGTGCTCGTAATTCCTACACCTCTGATTCGCAAGTTTCTGTTAATATTGAGTTCTTTGACCAAAATAGAATGTATATTTTCAATTTTTCCTACTGATAGTGTGGAGAGATAGTCGCTATTATTTACGATAAAATCGATTGCTTCTTTATGATTTAACAGCATTACAGCTTCATCCTTTGATTTACCCGACGCTGTTTTCTTTTCGTTAATCAATTGCTCAGTTTCTAATAAGGTATATGTATTTCCTTCAATTTGTGAGGATTTCCAACTCAGATCTATTGCGAGCCTTTCCATTTCTTTGAGATACAACTCTTTCGGCAATTCAGAAATATTGTTGCTGAATATCTTTTGCAGGTTGTTCAATCTTATTAGTTCCTCATTATTAAATATAGAGATATTGTTTAGAAGTTCGATCATCTCGAAGTTATATAAAATGCAGCTCATATTTTCTAAAAAATGAGTGGAATTTGTTAGAATATGAGCCGTATTTCATTTTTTAACCATCCGTTTCCATTTGAAGTAGCCAAAAACGGAGATCACTGAATAGATGGCAAACAGGATGGAGGTGGGGTAGAGCCCTTTCCAGAGATAAAGTCCGCAGGAGACCACATTAACTACAAACCAGAACAGCCACTGCTCCACATGTTTGCGTGCCAGCAGCCACATCCCGAGGATGCTCAGGGCGGTGGTAAAGCTGTCGCCATACGGAACGGGACTGTCGGTGTAGCGCACCAGAATAAATGAAAGGAGGGCAAACAGTACCAGTCCGGTTGCCATAAGTGGCAGAATATATCTGCGTGGAGTGTGGGTGACGGGCAGCTCCCCCTCCTCCTGCCGTTTGTGCCATGTCCAGTATATCCAGCCATAGATACTGGCAAAGAAGTAGTAGATGTTGACTCCCATATCTGCATAGAACTTGCTCTGGAAGAAGATCCACACATAAACCAACGGCATCACGACGCCCACCGGCCAGAGCCATTTATTGGCTTTGTATTCGAGATACAAATAAAGCAGGCCGATGATGGCGCCGATCATTTCGATGGTTTGCATGGGTTTTAAAATGAGAGTGTCAGCCGTGCCATGTAGTTACGTGTTGCCTGCGGATAATAGCCAATCCAGTGGATGCTGCTGCCGTCGGCAAACGTGTCGGTGGCAGCCCATCCGTTGGCCACATACTCCTTGCTGAAGAGGTTGTTCATGAAAACCTGCAGGTTGAATGTGCCAACCGGACTCTTTTTAAATGTGTACCCTGCTGAGAGGTTGCTCACGAAATAGGCATCGATCGACTTTGCATCATCGGAGGTGTTGTCCATATACTGTTTGCCCACATATTTTCCCATCAGGTTCAGATAGAGTGCCGATGTGGGTTGCCAGGTTATACCCACTGCGCTGACCACATTGGGGGAGAAAGAGATATTGGTAGTACCAAACTCTTTATAAATTTGTCCCTCCCAATTCCAGTTGTCCTGATTGTCGTACTGGTCGAACCAGGCCACATAGTTTTTAATCCTGTTCCGGCTGAAGGTGGTGTTGGCGTCGATTCTAACCTTGTTTTCCCATAAAGGAACGGCTGCCTCCAGTTCCAGTCCGGCACGGTAGCTATCCTTCACATTTTCCATTAGCTTGTAACCCACGTCGTTGAGTTTACCTGTCTGTACCATCTGATTGTGGTAATCCATGAGATAGAGGTTTGCTCCCAGTTGGAGCCCATCCGTGTCACGGTACTGATAACCCAGTTCATAGTCGGTCATCCGCTCAGGCTGTATGGGAGTTACCGATTCCCCCTTGATTCCATCCTTCAGGTCGGTACGCAGCGGTTCGCGCTGACCCACGGCTGCGGAAGCATAGAGCCTGCTCCTCTCATTCAGGTTGAGATTGATTCCCGCTTTGGGATTCAGGAAGTGATAGGTGAATTCACCGGTCAGATCCATCAGGTCGTCGTCCATCCCGCTGAACCTGTAGTTTATCCGCCTGTACTGCAGGTCTCCGAAGAGAGAGAGTCTCTCGTTCAGCTGATAATCGGCTTTGGCAAATAGGTTTATTTCTGCTTTTCTCCCTACATTGCGATACCACTCATGGTTTTCAGCAACAGATTGATTGAATTTGATCCATGGCAGGCGGCCAAAGTGGTCACCATCGTAATAGCTGTACGTTCCGCCGAAGGTCAGCTTCAGCCTGTTTCGGGTGTAGTCGAGTCCCAGGTTGGCCACATAAAAATCATTCTCCATCAGCTTGCGTCGTATAAAGTCGCTGCTTTTGTAGGTCACCCCCTCCAGTATCTGCGCCGGGAGGCCGAAATCGGAGAAGTCGTTGTCCTCTCTGAAATTCTCATAGTAGCCGTATCCGTAATTGTAACTCAGTCCCCCATTCAGCACCAGATAGCGTCTCAGCTCCCGGGAGAGGGTCAGCTGCAGAATGTCGGAATAGTAATTGTCGGTTTCATTGTCGTAATAAAGCCGGTTGCCCGCCTCATCGGTATATTCTCCTGCCGGGTTGTATCGGCGGCCATATTCCGGATCCTTCATCTGTTCTTCGGAGACGCCCTCCCAGGTGATGCCGGTGTGCTGTACCCCCTTCAGGTAGCTCAGCCGTATCAGTTGTCTGTCGGTGTAGTGCGACAGTGCCGCATAGAAGTTGATATGATCCACGCTGCCATTGCGTATGTATCCGTTGCCGGTGACGCGCGAAAAGCGACCGTCGAAGGATAATCCGTTATCCAGAATTCCTGTTCCTGCGGCGATATTCGACAGGAAGGTACCATAACTGCCCACAGCGGTGGATGCTTCCCCGTATGCTTCGTTGCGGGCGCCGGTGGTCTGCAGGGAAATGCTGGCACCAAAGGCCGCCGATCCGTTGGTGGAGGTACCCACACCGCGCTGAATCTGGATGTTCTGCAGCGAGTTGGAGAGGTCGGGCAGGTTCACCCAGAACACCTCCTGGCTCTCGGGATTATTGAGTGGCATCCCGTTTAGGGTCACATTGATGCGGGTCGCATCGGTTCCCCTGATACGGAAATAGGTGTTGCCCACGCCAAGGCCGTCTTCGGTAAAAGAGACCAGCGAGGGGGTTGTCTGCAGGATAGCGGGGATATTTCTTGCCGCGTTCTGCTTTTTGATATCCGATGCAGAGATGTTGGAGTAGGAAACCGGTGTGCCGGCTCCTGCCCGGGTACCGGAGACAACCAGCTCTTCGAGCTGGATATGATCGAGACTGTCGGGCGACGCTGCCTCCTCCGGTGTTAATTTGGAATAGGCCTGTGCCTGATAACCTGTAGCCGACAGGAACGTCAGCATAAACAATAGAAAAACCTTTTTCATTTACTGTAAATTTTGCGATGAATCATGCGGACAGCATGGGCTGGGGTAGCATGACGCATCCGGTTAGTGAAATAAAAAAGGGGATTTATAAAAGATGTATACCATAGAAAGCGTCACTGAAACGTGAGCACTTTTTCTTTCCCTCCGCCGGCATTATCCGGATCAGGTAATTTGGGTATGATCTCAGCCCGTTTGTGTGGGGCACCCCTGTTGAGCGGCAAAGATACGTACTTTTGCGCAATAAACAAAAAACGGTTTCAATTTAACATATAGAGGTTCCCATCCGAGGGGATTTTTTTCATTTTCACAGAAAGCATGCTTCACCATACAAAAAAAATGGGGAGAGGATTCAACTTATCTGCTGATTTATTTGTAATTTCGTTCACTTTAAACGTTGCGGCTTAAAAATTGTCAAACAATCCTATGAGTGAAGAAGACAAACTGACAGTGGAAGATCAGATGATTGAAGAGGAATTTCAGGGGTTGCTGAACGATTACCTGAATTCCAATCACCGACGGAAGGTGGATGTCATCACCCGAGCCTTTAACATGGCAAAGGAGGCGCACAAAGGTGCACGCCGGCGTTCGGGTGAGCCCTATATCATGCATCCGTTGTCCGTAGCACGCATTGTCTCAAGAGAAATAGGGTTGGGGTCGACTTCCATTTCTGCTTCGTTGCTCCATGATGTGGTGGAAGACACCGATTATACGGTAGAAGATATACGTGCCCTGTTTGGGGACAAGATTGCGCAGATTGTGGACGGTCTGACTAAAATATCAAGCGGCATGTTCGGTGAGAACGTGTCGGCACAAGCTGAAAATTTCCGAAAGCTGCTGCTCACCATGTCCGACGATATCCGGGTGATCCTGATCAAGATTGCGGACCGGCTGCACAACATGCGCACACTCTCTTCGATGTCGCCCACGAAGCAGTTTAAAATTACCGGCGAGACGTTGTATATATATGCCCCGCTGGCACACCGGCTGGGGTTGTTTGCCATCAAGACCGAACTGGAAGAGCTTTGCTTCAAATATGAGCATCCTGAATCATTTGCCGACCTCACGAGAAAGATTGAAGAGACGGCACCCGAACGGAATAAGATTTATGAGCATTTTGCCGTGCCGGTAGTCAAGGCACTGGACAAGATGGACATCACCTACGAGATGCGGGCCCGTGTGAAATCGGTATACTCCATCTGGAACAAGATGCAGACCAAGAGCATCGAATTCAACGAGGTGTATGACCTCTTTGCGGTGCGCATCATCTTTGAGGTCTTCCCTGGCATGGATGAAAANNTGAAAAGAAACAGTGCTGGGACATTTATTCGGCCATCACCGACATCTATAAACTGCGTCCGGACCGTATACGGGATTGGGTGAGCCATCCCAAGGCCAACGGCTATCAGGCACTTCACCTCACCGTGATGGGACCCGACGGGAAGTGGATTGAGATACAAATCAGAAGCCGGCGAATGGACGATATCGCCGAAAAGGGTTTTGCAGCACACTGGAAATACAAGGAGAACAGGATTGAAGAGGATAACGAACTGGATAAATGGCTGAAAACCATTCAGGAGATTCTTTCAAACCCCAACCCCAATGCCATCGACTTCCTCGATACGGTGAAGATGAATCTCTTCTCTTCAGAGATCTTCGTGTTTACGCCCAGGGGTGAGATTAAAACGTTGCCACAGGGCGCTACCGCGCTTGATTTTGCTTACACCATTCACACCCGCATCGGGGATCACTGCCTGGGAGCCAAGGTGAACCACACCCTGGTGCCACTTAGCCAGCAGCTGCGCAGCGGCGATCAGATAGAGATACTTACCTCCCAGTCGGTCAACCCACAGCCGGAATGGCTTAACTTCGTGACCACTGCCAAAGCGCGAACAAAAATTGAGGCTTCGCTGCGACGTCAGCGCCGCCGCATCGCGGAGGTAGGGAAAAACATGCTTGAAGAATTGTTCGATAATGAACCCATCGACAATACGCTGTTTAACAAGATTCTGCATTCCTACAAAGCCGAAAACAAGGAAGATCTCTATTTTATGATCGGGCACAACGAGGTGATACTGCCGGCCAGCAAGAATGCTTTCTTCAAAATCAGGGAGGAGCCGGAGAAACAGGATAATCTGTTCGTGCGCTACATGAAGCAGGCCATGAATGCCATCAAGAAGCCGTCGCCCGATCAAAAGAGTGCGAAGGAAGATGGGGAATCATACATCCTTCCGCCGGAACAGGTGAAGCCAAAAGTGAATCTGAAGGAAGTTTATCAGCTCACCGAAGTCAAGTTCCGGAAGAATTTTATTGTGCCCCCGTGTTGTAACCCGCTCCCGGGTGATGACGTTTTCGGGTATGTGACAGAGAAGGAGGAGGTAGAGGTGCATAAGCGTTCCTGCCAGACAGGTCTGAAGCTGAAATCGAGCTTTGGCGACCGCATCATTTCCGTGGCATGGGGCGATTACCGTCAGTACTCATTTCTATCCTCCATCGCGTTCACGGGGATTGACAGGATCGGTATTCTCGGCTCCATCCTGGCCAAGCTCGCAGAAGATGTGGTGGTGAACATACAAAGCGTCAATGTGTCTTCCAAAGATGGTATTTTTGAAGGAGTTTTTAACCTGCATGTGCATAGTGCAGAAGAAGTGAATCAACTCTGTGCCAAGATAGCAAAAGTGGACGGTGTAAGCACCGTCCACAGATCTCCTCTTTAAAAATTACGCCGATATAAGCCTGTGTAAGCGGGTTTTATCATTTCATTTTTCTTTTCCTTCCGAACAGGAACGAGGTGACTCTTTTTGCAGCAAAAGCGAGTATGGCTGGTTTTGCCACTCCCCAGGCAATGGATCCTATCAGTGGCATGTTCGATATCGCGAAGTTTACCCACGGATTTGTCCTTCTGGTGACAAACGGAGTGATGGCGTTGGAAGAGCCACCTGATAAATTATCCATTGTTTCAGCAAATTTCGTCTTGACCGAGGAGGTCACTCCTTTGGTGAGCATCGATCCCCAGTTATCGTTCAGGTACTGTAGCTGATAAGCGAGGCGTCGGCTGGCAATATCCCGCTCCTCTCTTAACCGTTTCTTTTCCAAACGCAATTCTTCAATCGGAGTTAATTTGTAAGTGCTCATTTTTTGCTGTTTTTTTCATCGTTATCGTCGTTTCTCATGAGAAAACGAACGACGCGGCTGGCAAATTTTTTCTTGAATGACTTCCCTACAAGCAGGATGATGAGGAGTGCAAGCAGGGTAAACAAGGCCACGACACCGAAGCCGAGCCAGAGGCTCTGCAAAAGCTCACCCAGATAAAGTCCGGCAGTTACCAGGATAAACAATAGGGCGAACAGCAGCGCGCCGGCCAAAATAAGACCATAGACAATTGCCGATGCGCTTAAGCTGATTTTCTCATACGCTTCCAGTTTTCCGAGCTCAAGGGTGCTGGTGATGAATCTGGATATGTCATTCCGCATTTCCTCGAACAGCGTACTTACTTTTTTTTCTTCCATCGCTTCCCGGGTATTTGAGGGTCAGTTATTGTTTGGCGAGTTCTTTCTTTGCAATTTCTGCAATATCATCGATGTCTTCCTTTAAATCATGCGCTTCACTTTTTCCTTGGTATATGGCTGACTTTACATTTGCTTTAATCTTATCAGCCAGTACATTGGCCTGTTCCAGCCACTCTTCTTTCTTATCGGTTCCCATAATGTAGCCTACAGCAGCACCCAGTGCAATGCCAATCCCTAAACCTAATAATAATTTTGCTTCTGATTTCATAATTGTTGCGTTTAATAGTGAATACTTATTTTCAGTCAATGGTGATTTTTCATTGAAAAACCTCATTCCATAACCGTTTGAGGCTCCGTTTAATAAATAAAACGTTTTTTGGGGCAAAATGTTTTTACAAAAGCGTATGAATATGTCTCGGGTTAATCGGCCTCGACAGATATTCCCAGCAACGTGGCCGGTGTAAAGCCGGTTATTTTTACCTTGACAAATTCCCCGATCCGATGACTTTTCTTGTCGATGATGACTACCTTGTTCTGGTCGGTACGACCGAAAAGCTGTTCTCTGGAACGTTTTGAAAAACCCTCCGTCAGTATTTCAAATTCTTTTCCCATATCCTGTTCGTTGCTTTGGCGTGAGAGCTCCAGCTGCAGGTCGATGATCTCCTGCAGGCGCCGGTTCTTGACCTCCTCGGGTATGTTATCCTCCTGTTTCTTTGCCGCGTAAGTACCTGGTCGTTCCGAGTATTTGAACATGAATGCCGAATCGAAACCCACTTCCCGCATCAGCGAGAGTGTTTCCTGATGATCTTCTTCTGTTTCGGTATGGAAACCACACATGATGTCGGTCGACAGGCCGCACCCGGGTATAATCCGTTTAATGGCAGCAATCCTTTCCATGTACCATTCCCTGTTGTAGCGCCGGTTCATCAGCTTCAGCATACGCGAGCTTCCCGATTGCACGGGCAGGTGGATGTAGTTGCACAGGTTCTTGTATCGTGCGATGGTCTCCAGTGTTTCGTTGTTCATGTCCCAGGGATGCGATGTGGTAAAGCGGATGCGCATTTCGGGTGCCTCTTCTGCAACCATGGACAGCAGCTCATGAAAGCCGATCGTCTTGTCGCCTTCCCGGTAGCGGTAAGAATTTACATTCTGCCCAAGGAGGATCGCCTCCCTGAAGCCCTTTGCCCGCATTATCCGCAGTTCGTTGAGGACGCTCTCCGGTTCACGGCTTCGTTCCCGCCCACGGGTGAAGGGAACGATGCAGTAGGTGCAAAACTTGTCGCAGCCACGCATGATGGAAATATAGCCGGAGATGTTGCTTCCCTCCAGCTTTAGCGGTACCACATCCTTGTAGGTTTCCGTCTTGGAAAGCTCAATGTTCATCGCTTTCTCACCCCGCTCCGCGGCACCCACCAGGTTGGGGAGATCGAGGTAGGCATCGGGGCCGACCACCAGATCAACGTGGTGGCGATCGATCAGTTCCGATTTGGCCCGCTCAGCCATGCATCCAAGTACCCCCACGATGAGGTTCTCTTTCCGCTTTCTTTTCAATGAATTGAAATATTCCAGCCGCTGGATCACTTTTTGCTCTGCGTTCTCCCGGATGGAACAGGTATTGACGAAAATGGCATCTGCATCCCGGTCGCTATCGGTTAGCGTGTAGCCGTCCATTTCCATGATGGATGCCACTACTTCCGTGTCTGCCACGTTCATCTGGCAGCCGTAAGTCTCTATAAATAGTTTGTTGTCTGTTTTTTTTCCTGTGTGCATGATTCTTTTTCAGCCGTGATAACCTTTTTCGGCCGCTTAAACGTTAAATTATTAAATTAATTGTCCGAAAAGTTGGAATTGCATATATAAAGTCCTATATTTGCAATGAAAAAAATAAAAATTTTTTCATAGTTAAGGTTTTGGTTAAATGTTCGGGAGTTACTGGGAAGTTGCTCCCGAAATTTTTATTGCCAAATACACTTAGTTACGCAAAAAATCATTATTTTTGTCCTGTTGCAAAATTAATCAAAATATGGAGTTTGGCGATATCATTTATTTGATCCTTCTGGTATTTTTTATGATATTGGGATTTTTTAATGATTCCAGGAAGAAAAAAAATCAGCAGAAGCAGCAACCTGAAAAGCCATCCCATCCCTACTCCGAAATGAAGCCACGACCCTTTATTGAAACTTACGATTCAGTTGAAGAGGAAGAGGAATTTCCATCGTGGTTTGAACCAAAACCGGTAGCCAAAAACAAAACCGTCCCCCCTGAACCGCCGGTCGTACCTGTTGACGAGGGAAGAATAACCTTCCGTTCTTCCATGGAGCTGACGACCGATTTTGCAAAAGAATCGTCACTCAAAAGTTCCATTTTTGTATATGATGCCGATACTTCATACAGTAAAGATGCCAATTCTCCCGATATAGCTGAAATGCCGGATGCGATGTCACAAACAGCTGCTGATGAAAAAAAGAGAAGCTCTACGCATCCGCTCGTGGCGGGACTCTATGGTGAATCAAACCGGGATGAGTTACTGAAAGGACTGATCATTGGTGACATCATCCGCAGAAAATACTGACTACACGATTATTCTTAACAATATTATATGGCTTTAAAATTTATTGGTGCTGAAGAGGCTGCGTCTCTGGTAAAAAATAACGACAACGTAGGCTTCAGCGGATTTACCCATGCCGGCTGCCCGAAAGTGGTTCCGGTAGAGATAGCAAAGAGGGCGGAAGCAGAGCATGCCAAAGGAAACTCTTTCAAGATTGGCGTTTTTACAGGTGCTTCCACAGGCGATTCTATTGATGGAGCGCTTGCCCGTGCGGGAGCAATTAAATTTCGTACTCCTTACCAAACCAATAAGGATATGCGCGCCGCGCTGAACCGGGGTGAGTTTGATTTCTTCGACCTGCATCTGTCGCAGCTGGCGCAGGAAATAAGATATGGCTTCCTGGGAAAGATCAATGTGGCCATCATCGAGGCATGTGAAGTAACCGAAAAGGGTGAGATAGTGCCCACCACCGGTGTGGGAATCACGCCCACCATCTGTCGGCTGGCCGATATCGTCATTGTGGAGCTGAATAAAAAAGTTCCCGCAAAGTTGCGCGGCATACACGACCTGTATGAACTGCAGGATCCCCCCAAACGGCGCGAGATACCCATCTACGAGGTGCAGAACCGGATCGGGCTGGATTATGTGAAAGTAAATCCAGAGAAGATTTTTGTAGTAGAAACTGAAAAAGATGGCGAGGGGGGCGGCTTTGCACCTCTCGACGAGGTGACGGCCCGCATCGGAAGCAACGTTGCCGAGTTCTTCGCTGCCGAGATGAAGGCAGGACGTATCCCCGCCCATTTCCTTCCGATCCAGTCGGGTGTGGGTAACATTGCCAATGCCGTGCTCGGTTCCATGGGCAGCAATCCCGATATTCCCCGTTTTGAAGTGTATACCGAGGTAATTCAGGATGCGGTAATTGATATGATGCAGCAGGGCAATATCTCTTTTGCCAGTGGCTGCTCGCTCACTGTGAGCAACGATGTACTGCACAAATTTTATGACGACCTGGCCTTTTTTAAAAATAAACTGGTGTTACGGCCTTCGGAGATATCAAACAATCCCGGCCTGGCACGACGTATGGGTATCATCGCCCTCAATACGGCCATCGAGGTGGATATCTTCGGCAGTGTGAACTCCACCCATGTAAACGGTACCAAAATGATGAACGGCATTGGGGGGTCGGGCGACTTCACCCGCAACTCCTATCTTTCCATTTTCCTTACTCCCTCCACCGCAAAGAATGGCGCCATCAGCTGCATTGTGCCCAAGGTGACCCATGAGGACCACAACGAACATTCTGTGAAGATCGTAGTATCTGAGTACGGTGTGGCCGATCTGCGCGGTAAGGGGCCCAAGCTTCGTGCCATCGAGATCATTGAGAAATGTGCACACCCCGATTATCGTCCTCTTTTACATGAATATCTGAGCCGGGGCGTGAAGGGGCATATCCCGCAGGATATCTATGCCTGCTTTGCCTTTCATCAGGCCCTTCAGGAAACGGGCAGCATGATGAATACCGATTTTTCGAAATATCAGAGACCCTGATTCCGAAAGAGAATAAATATCCCTATAAAAAGCGATTCCCATTACGGATCGCTTTTTTTGTGGTTCCAGAGTGGGGATAATATCAGCATAGAGCAACTTCATCGCAAGTTAGATGAGTTTGCATGGCAGTTTTGCCCGGTATATAAGGATTTTAACCTCAGGTACCATTGGAGTATCTTGCAAGCCGAATATGCTACCGATATTGTATTTAAACAGCAGGACGATTTGCAGCAAATCTACGGCGAGATGGTTTCCACAGCCATACATAGCGTCAAACCCGAAAATATTGCAACTTTCCCTGGTCGTAAACTCGATGAACGTTATCAGGGTGAAATGGGCAATAATTACAAAGTCCGTATTGAAGGCAGCCGCATAAGACACAGTATGGGGGCGGTATCGATAAAAATGTACGATAAGTTTGGAAAAATACTGCGTATAGAAACAACAGCAAACGATATAAGTTTTTTTAAACACTTCCCCGCAATCCGATACTTGCTGAAGCATGTTTTCGTGGAGGTTTTATTGATTCGTGGGGAAGCGGTATTATGAAAATTATTGAATCCTGTAAGTTGGCAGGACTACCAACTCCTACATTAGAAGAGGACGGGGGCGGTTTTAAAGTATGAAATTGCATGAGCGGGCAAAAAGCGGGCAAAGCGGGCAGCGATCGAGCAAAAAGCAATCAAAGCGGGCAAACAAGAATTGTAAAAAAAGTTTCAGTAATAAATTTGGGAAAAAGAAAAAAAAAGGGTAATTTTGCGCTCACATTTTCGGGATGTAGCTCAGTCCGGTTTAGAGTACGCGTCTGGGGGGCGTGGGGTCGGAAGTTCGAATCTTCTCATCCCGACATTGAAAGAGAGACAGTTATCGAATTCTGGTAACTGTCTTTTCTTTTTTCGTGAGTTGGAATAATTGTATTTTTCTTCTTACACTGAAATATTATTCGTTAATTTGCGAAATGAATAGAGAGATTAAATGTTCTAACTGAATCATGAGCTGATGAAATTTTCCGCAAAACAAATAGCCGATTTTCTCCAGGGAGAACTGATCGGTAATCCGGACGCAACAGTTTCCAATTTTTCAAAGATCGAAGAGGGAAAGCCCGGCACCATTACCTTTCTTGGTAACCCAAAATACACTGCATACATATACCAGACAGAGTCGGACATCGTCCTTGTAAACAATGACTTTGAGCCGGAAAAGCCAATAAAGGCTACCCTGATCAAGGTGCCGAACGCTTATGCTGCGCTGGCATCTCTCATGGAGATGGCTGGAAGCAAACATTCACAAAAGAACGGCATTGAAGCAATGAGTTTTGTCTCGCCCGATGCATCGGTAGGCGAAAATGTGTACGTGGGTGCATTTGCATATATTGGTGCCGGGTCACACATCGGAGACGACAGCAAAATTTACCCCCAGGTATATGTGGGAGAAGATGTGCGGATTGGTAAAAACTGTACGATCTACGCTGGCGTGAAGATTTATTCTGATTGTGTGATCGGCGACAATTGTATCATTCATGCCGGAGCCGTTATCGGTGCCGATGGTTTTGGATTCAGCAAGGAAGAGGAACGTTACCACAAGATTCCGCAAATAGGCAATGTAATCATAGAAGATGATGTGGAGATTGGCGCCAACACTACGGTCGACCGCGCTGTAATGGGTTCCACCATCATCAGAAGAGGTGTTAAGCTCGATAATCTTATACAAATTGCGCATAACTGCGAGATCGGTGAAAATACGGTCATGGCTGCACAGGCTGGCATTGCCGGTTCCACGAAGATTGGCGATAGCTGTGTACTGGGTGGACAGGTTGGAATAGGCGGTCACATCACCATCGGGAAACAAAGTCAGATTGGTGCCCAGTCGGGCATCATCAGCAACATCAAAGAGGGATCTGAAATCATGGGATCTCCGGCTTATCCGGTAAAAAACTTTTTTAAGTCGAGTGTCATCATCCCCAAACTACCCGATATGTACAGGCAACTCAATGCCCTGGAAAAAGAGATTGCGGAACTGAAAAAAAATATTTCCCTGAACGAATAATCAATTTGATGCATGCACCAATCTGAGAAACATTTTCTCAAAATGGCTTAATCTTTATGCTTTTGGTTGTATATTTGCACAAATATAGACTAAATGAGAAATGAAATGGTGCTTTTCAACTGTCTCATCCATGCGGTATGTATGATTTAAATTGAATAAACAGTGAAACAGAGAACTTTACAAAACAGCTTCACATTAAGTGGAACCGGATTGCATACCGGCCTTCACATCGTGGTTACTTTTAACCCGGCTCCGGTAAATCATGGGTACAAAATTAAAAGGGTCGATCTGGAAAACCAGCCTGTGATCGAAGCATTGGCAGAGAATGTGGTCAATACACAGCGTGGTACCGTAGTCGGCAAAGACAATGTGACGGTAAGTACCATTGAGCACGGTCTTTCTGCGTTGTATGCGATGGGTATCGATAATTGCCTTATCGAGGTGGATTCTTCGGAGTTTCCCATACTCGACGGGAGCGCCATCGAGTATATAAATGCGATTGGAAAGGCAGGGATCCGTGAACAGGAAAAGGACAAGGATTTTTATATTGTCCGCAGTAAAATGGAGATAACCGATCCGGAAACAGGTTCAAGGCTGACCCTTCTCCCGGACGATTCTTTCGGCATCAACTCCTTCATTGAATTCGATTCCAAATACATTCCCAACCAGTCGGCATCCTTGGATTCGCTGGCAGACTTTGAAAAGGAAATTGCACCGGCACGCACTTTTGTATTTGTACGTGAGATACAGCAGTTGCGAAAAGCGGGACTCATCAAGGGGGGAAACCTGGACAATGCCATCGTGATCTACGAGAGAAAATTGTCGCAACCCGAGCTCGATGAAATTGCTGATGAACTGAACGTGCCCCGACACAATGCTGAAGAGCTGGGATACCTGAATCACCGCAAACTGGCCTTTCCCAATGAACCGGCACGACACAAGCTGCTCGACATCATCGGTGATATGGCCCTGATCGGAAAACCAATCAAGGGACGCCTGATCGCTACCCGTCCCGGACATAAGATCAACAACCAGCTGGCACGCCTCATCCGCAGAGATATCAAGCTTAACGAAGTACAGCCACCCATATACGATGTGCTCGCGGAACCGGTGATGGACAACAACCGCATCCGTGAACTGCTGCCGCACCGCTATCCTTTCCTGATGGTGGACAAGATCATTCAGATGACCGATGACTATATTGTAGGGGTGAAAAATGTCACCACCAACGAACCCTTTTTTATGGGTCATTTTCCACACGAGCCGGTGATGCCGGGCGTTTTGCAGGTGGAGGCCATGGCCCAGACAGGCGGTTTGCTCGTATTGGCACGGCTGGATGAACCGGAGCGTTACTCAACTTACTTTCTGAAGATTGATAACGTGAAGTTTCGACACAAAGTGGTGCCGGGTGATACCCTTATTTTCAGGGTGGAGCTTACCAGCGAGATGCGCAGGGGCATAGCAACCATGCGAGGACTGGCATTCATTGGTGATAAAGTAATCTCAGAGGCCGATTTCACAGCACAGATCATCAAGAACAAATAACTTAACCGTTACAAATAAATATGAATAGTGTATCAACGATGGCTTTCGTACATCCTGAAGCCAAACTGGGAGACAACGTGATTGTGGAACCCTTTGCATATGTCGATCGGAACACCGAAATAGGCGATGGAACAAGGATCATGATGCAGGCAACCATACTGAACGGTGCACGCATCGGTAAAAATTGTACCATCTTTCCGCATGCTACCATTGGCGGTATCCCACAGGATCTGAAGTTTCAGGGTGAGGAGACAGCAGCCATCATCGGCGACAATACGACTATCCGTGAGTGTGCTACGGTCAACCGTGGTACGGCATCAAAAGGATTCACCAGCGTGGGCAGTAACTGCCTGATCATGGCTTACAGCCATGTAGCACATGATTGTGTGCTGCGCGATCATGTGATCCTGGGCAATGCCACGCAGCTGGCCGGCGAGATTGAGATCGACGACTATGCCATCATCAGCGGCGGTTCACTTGCGCACCAGTTTTCCAAAATAGGGCCGCATGTGATGATTCAGGGTGGGTCTAAAATATCAAAGGATATACCTCCTTATGTGATGGTGGGCCGTGAACCGATTACTTATGTGGGGTTAAATATTGTGGGACTGCGCCGCCGAGGATTTTCCAGCGAACGGATCAACGCCATACAGGAGATTTATCGCTATCTTTATCTCTCAGGTTTCAATATATCCCAGGCAACGGAACGTATTGAACAGGAATTGCCTCCCTCAGAAGATCGTTCCCTGATACTGGATTTTGTTCGCTCTTCGAGCCGCGGAATCGTCCGGGGTAACATGGAGGGATAGTCTTATGTCTGGCATTGTCTTTCCGGCGGAGTGGTTTCCCCAAAGCGGTGTTCAGGTTACCTGGCCACATGCGGGTACCGACTGGTGCGATATGCTGGAGGAGGTGACAGCCTGTTACGTGGCTTTCTCGAAGGAGATAATCAAGCGCGAGAAACTGCTGGTGGTAGCTCCTCCATCGTTCAATGTAGGACAATATTTCAGTGATGAAGAACAGCAGAACCTGATCTGCATGGAGGTGGAGAGCAACGATACCTGGGCGCGCGATCACGGCGCCATCACTGTTTTTGCCGATAATAAACCCACGCTGATCGATTTCGGATTCAACGGCTGGGGATTAAAGTTTGCAGCCAATCACGATAATCGGATAACCGGAAACTTATTTCGAGCAGGTGTTTTTATACCGGGCACGGATTATCAAAACAGACTGAACTTTATTCTGGAAGGTGGTTCCATTGAATCGGACGGCAAGGGAACCCTGCTCACAACTACATGTCTGCTGGCACCCAACCGCAACCAGCCCATGACGCGGGAACAAATAGACGACTATGTAAAGCGAACGCTGGGTATAGAGCGTGTGCTCTGGCTTAACCATGGTTATCTGGCAGGCGATGATACCGACAGCCACATCGATACGATTGTGCGCTTTTGTGACGAGGAGACGATTGCTTACGTAAAATGTGACGATGAAAACGATGAACATTTCACTGAATTGCAGGCCATGGAAGCCGAGTTGAAGTCGTTTGTCGCCTATAACGGGAAACCGTACCGCCTGGTTGCACTGCCGATGGCCGACGCGGTATTTGAAGAAAAGCAACGGCTGCCGGCTACCTATGCCAACTTTTTGATCATCAACAAGGCTGTGCTACTTCCATACTACGGTACCCCGAAAGATGAGATTGCGAAAAAGCAGTTGAAGAAAGCATTTCCCGACAGAGAGATTGTGGAAATTGACTGCAGGCCGCTGATACGGCAACATGGATCGCTACACTGCGTGACGATGCAGTTTCCGGAAGGGATTATTAAATCAGTATAGGATGAAGATAGGAATTATTCAACAAGCCAACAAGCCAGATCGGGAAGATAATGTAAAGCGTTTGCAGCAAAAGATCAGACATCTTGCCGCCGACGGCGCGGAACTGATTGTGCTGCAGGAGTTGCATAACGGACTTTATTTCTGTCAAACAGAAGATACCGGGGTATTTGAACAGGCAGAGCCCATACCCGGACTGTCCACCGATTCATTCGGGCGGTTAGCGAAGGATAGCGGTGTGGTGATCGTCCTCTCGTTATTTGAAAAACGTGCGCCAGGTTTGTATCATAACACGGCTGTGGTGATAGAAAAGGATGGGACCATTGCCGGCAGGTACCGCAAGATGCACATCCCCGATGACCCTGCTTATTACGAGAAATTCTACTTTACGCCGGGTGACTTGGGTTTTCACCCTGTGGAAACCTCCGTTGGGAAGTTGGGTGTGCTGGTCTGCTGGGATCAATGGTATCCTGAAGCGGCACGACTGATGGCCCTTGCCGGCGCCGAAGTGCTGATATATCCCACTGCCATCGGCTGGGAGTCATCGGATAGCGATGAGGAAAAAATGCGTCAACAGGATGCATGGGTCACACTGCAACGGGCTCACGCCGTGGCAAACGGAATTCCTGTCATATCCGTGAACCGTACCGGCCATGAACCCGACCCGTCGGGACAGACAAACGGAATTCAATTCTGGGGGAGCAGCTTCGTTTGCGGGCCACAGGGTGAATTTTTATACCGGGCGCCTGCCAATGTGGAGGTGGTGCAGTTGGTGGAAATTGATCGCAAACGCACCGAAAATGTTCGCCGGTGGTGGCCTTTCTTCCGCGATCGCCGCATTGATACGTACGGAGAACTCACCAAACGTTGGATCGATTGATCACGTCCTGATCGTAAAGAAAATAGAAGAGAGCCGCTCATTTGAGCGGCTCTCTTGATGAATGACACCTCTATTAAATTGTAGATACCGTGTTAGCGGCGGGAGGAAGATCTTTCAGATCGGGAGTTCTCGCTGCTTCGGCCGGACGAAGTCGCACTTCTGTTGTTTCTTCCCGAGTTGCTGCTTTCGGATCTTACTGTCGTATTGCGATTGCCCGAATTACTCCGTTGGGAGCTGACTGTGCCTCTGTTACTTTGAGGAGAACTTTGTGACCTCACCGTTGTGTTTCGATTTTCCGAAGAATTCCGTTGTGACCTCACCGTAGCGCTTCTGCTGCTGCTTGAACGTTCCACTGCACCGGCATTTCTTGTCGTCTCACTGCTTCGGGTAGTCGGGTTTACCGTAGTCGGCCGCTCATTGGTACTGCTCCTTGCATTGTTGTTCCGGATGTTCCCATCGCCTGCATTTCTCGTGCTGCTGTTGGTCCTGTTTATGGAGCTGCTTCTATCGGTTGCCGATCTGCCCGTGTTCGCACTCCTGCTTGTGGTTCTATCCCTTGATACGTCAGGACGATACACACTTACTGCGTTGTTGCTGACCCTGGTTGATCGGCCGGAGCGGTTGTTCGTACTCTCAAGCTTGCGAACAGTGGCTGTTCTGCCGGTGGTACGTTCGTAGTCTCTGGCACTTGGTCCGCTGTAATAGCGGTTGTCGTTATATACGTACGTATTGTTAACGATCGTAGTCCTGTTGTAAATGGCCGGACTGTAGCGGTTGTAATATCTGTGCATATTACGGTGGTACATATACCTGTTGGGCAGAAATGTCCAGTAAAGCCCTGGAATGTTGATGTTTACATTGATATGAATGCCAGGGCCCATGGGTGCCCATCCGTAGTAACCACCACCACTTCTCCAGCTCACCCAGGCAGGTGCCCATTCATAACCGGGAATCCATGCCCATCCGTAGTAATCGTCGTAATACCATCTCCCATAATGGAAAGGTGCCCAGCCCCACGAGTATTCAGATACCCAAGTGTTGCCGTAATCGGTCATCACCCAATATCCGTTGGTTGCGTAGGGATGAAAATTTCTTCCAACATTCGGAACCCAAACCCTGCCATATCTGCCATTGTTGATCCATCTGCCGTGGGGCCTCAGTTCATTATAGAAAACATTGAAAGAAATGCCACGATTATTTCCGTAATAATCATCGTAATCTTCATTGTCATAATTGTTGTAATAACCGTAATCGTCATATCCCTGGGAATATAATGTACCCTGCGAAGAGAAGCAGGATGAAAACAGCATTACAAGTATTGCGAGTGTGAGAGGGTGTCTTAGAGCTTTCATATCCGTCATTTTTAAAGGGTGAAACATCTTTTTGTTATCATTAAGACCTCCCTTTAACAAAATGGTTTAACATAAGTCTCTCGTTTTTTAGAATCAGGTCACAGAACGACAAAAAACAGCGACAAACACTTGCTGTTACCTCCCAAACCGCTGATATTAACTACAGCCCACTACCAAAGCTGACAGCTGATCGCTGAGCCCTGACCGCTGACCGCTAATCCCTAAACCGCTGCCCTGAAAAATCTTCCACAAACGAAGCTGAGAGCTGAAAGCTGAAAGCTGATCGCTGATCGCTGACTCCTGATTCCTGACTCCTGACCCCTTATTTAAACACCTGATCGATTCCCGAGAAACCCATGAACGACATGGCGATGATGCCGGCAGTAATCAGTGCGATGGGTATTCCCTCCATGGCCTTGGGTATTTTTGTGAGCGCCATTTGTTCGCGTATGCTGGAGAAGATGATCAGCGCCATGGCATAACCCAATGCGGTGGCAACGGCATAGATGACCGATTC
>DFYK01000080.1:46151-49966 GCA_002383605.1 Proteiniphilum sp. UBA4084
ACCTTTTTGGATACACCCAGGAAGGGGCAGATACCCAGAAACTGGGAGAAGACAACGTTGTTGACAAATATGGCGACGATGATAATTCCGATGAGTTCCATAGTTATTTGTGTTGAAGCTTATTGAAGATTGCAATGAGATAGCCGAGAACAATGAAGGCTCCGGGTGCCAGTACGAACAGCAGCGAACCGTATTGTTCGGGATAGATCGTCATGGAGAAAATCTTTCCGGTTCCCATCAGTTCACGTACGGCTCCCAGCACCGTGAGGGAGAGGGTGAATCCCAGTCCCATGCCTGCGCCGTCGAAGATGGAGGCAAATACCCCGTTCTTGGAGGCAAATGCTTCGGCACGACCCAGCACAATACAGTTTACCACAATGAGGGGGATGAAGATGCCGAGACTGTCGGCCAGTGCCGGCACGTAGGCGTTCATCACCATTTCAATGATGGTCACAAAGGTGGCAATCACCACGATGTAGGCAGGAATACGCACCATGTCAGGAATTACATTTTTGAGCATCGAAATCACCATGTTGGAACAGATTAATACGAACATGGTGGCCAGCCCCATGCTCATTCCGTTGATGGCCGAGCTGGTGGTGGCCAGTGTGGGACACATGCCCAGCAGTAGCACAAAGATGGGGTTCTCTTTGATGACGCCGTTGATGAGTACTTTCAGGTTGTTATTCATTGTTCTTTTCCTCCTCTTTTATTTCCGTTGATTCATGTGCCGCATCCGATGCAATCTTGTCGGGTGTGGCTCCTGAGAAGACGTCAGGCTTGCTCTCGGAATAAGCCAGGTAGGCTTTGTTTACAGCCTCCAGAAAAGCACGTGAGGTGATGGTTGATGCGGTGATGGCATCCACGCTGCCGCCATCCTTCGACACGGCCAGCGTTCCCTGGGAGAGGTCTCTGCCGATGATCGACTGAGAAGGTTTCTCCCGGTTTCTGAACCATTCCGTCATCTTTGAGCCCAGCCCCGGCGTCTCAGCATGCTGCAGGACAGCGTAGTTGATGATCCGGTCTTCCGTGTCGAAGCCGACCATGATCTGTATCTCTCCGCTAAAGCCGTTGTTGGAAGAACTGCTTAATGCGTATCCCACCACTTCGTCACCCATCTTCGCAGGGTACACAAGCAGCGAATCACCCGTTCCGACAGGCATCTTGTATGCTTCAGCAACCGGGTCGTTGTCAAATGCGGGTACTACCTCCCCGATTGCGTTTTGCAGCTTCATTGCCTTGGCTTCGGCGATGGGCTTTGCGGTCATCTTGTTCACTTGTGCCAGCAACACGGCCACCGTGAGGCAGATGATGAAGAGCGACAGGAACATATTTTTAAAAGTCGATTTTAATTTAGCCATGTTTTACTACCTCCCCGAATCGTTTAGGTGATGTGTAATTATTGATGAGCGGTGTGAAGGCATTCATCAGCAGGATGGCAAATGAAACTCCTTCGGGATAAGCACCCCAGAGGCGGATGGCCACGGTGACGAATCCTATTCCAGCACCATATATCAGCATCCCTTTTCTGGTCATGGGCGAGGTCACATAATCGGTCGCCATAAAAATTGCTCCCAGCATCAGTCCGCCCGAAAAGAGATGAATGAGCGGGTGATAGAGCGGCACAGGATTAAAGGCATAGAGAATACCGGTGAACAAGGCCACAGTGCCCATGATTGAAAGTGGGATGTGCCAGGTGATGGTTTTCTTCCAGAGCAGATAAACCAGTCCGATCAACAGCGCCAGCACGCTCATCTCTCCCAGTGATCCTGCTTCCGTTCCCAGGAACATCGTCTGGAGTGAGGGGAGTGCCTCGGGGGCAAGTCTCAGGTTACCCAGTACTGTGGCCGAGCTGACAGCATCAGTTGCTGTTGCTGTTGCAGCTGCCGGCCAGGTAGTCATCTGTGCGGGAAAGGATATCAATAGAAAGATACGTCCTGCGATAGCGGGGTTGAAGATGTTGTTGCCCAGTCCGCCAAAGGAGAGTTTTACGACGCCGATGGCAAAGAGGCAACCAAGGGCCAGGATCCACAATGGCAGGTCGGAAGGCACGTTAAATGCCAATAGTACCCCTGTGATGATGGCAGAGCCATCAGTCACGGTGGGTGTTTTCTTTAGAATATATTTTACGATGAGATATTCAAATCCCACGCAGAACAATACGGCGCTGGCCGTGATGATCAGTGCATCGAGCCGGAAAACGTATAATGCCACCAGAAAAGCCGGAATAAGTGCAATGAGCACATTATACATGTTTTTTTCAATGGTATCTCCGCTGTGCACATGCGGTGAAGGGGAGACAATCAGTTTCTGTTCCATATCTTCAAATACTTCTTGCGTTAATTTTTCCTTGCCCTGATGATCCCGTTCACCTTCCCTTTTCCCAGTCGGATATAATCGAGCAAGGGCCGGTCGGCAGGACAGGTGTAACTGCAGGAACCGCATTCGATGCAGTCGGTGATACGTTCTTTTTCAGCCCTGTCCCATACTTCATACTCGGTGAGGTTCATCAGCAGGGTAGGGTTTAGTCCCATGGGGCAGACGTTCACACACTTGGCGCAGCGAATGCAGTCCTTCATGGCTTTGCGTTTGGCTTCGAGGGTGGGGATGATCAGGATACCCGATGTTCCTTTCGTTACCGGTATATCGGTGCTTGCCAGCGCTTTACCCATCATGGGACCACCGCTGACCACTTTGCCGGTCGTTTCGGGTAGTCCCCCGGCCACACCAATGAGCTCGTTCAGCGATATGCCCACCCGCGACAGGATGTTGCAGGGTTGTTTTACCTCTTTGCCGGTGACGGTGACCACCCGTTCCACCAGCGGCTTATTTTTTTGCACTGCCTCGTAGATGGCAAACACGGTACCCACATTCTGTACCACCGCCCCCACTGAGATAGGGAGCGCGCCACTACCGACTTGACGGCCTGTGAGGGCATCGATCAGTTGTTTCTCCCCTCCCTGGGGATACTGTACCTTGAGTGGTTCTACAGTAATCCCGGCATATTCTTTCGTCTTTTGGGTGAAGAGCCTGATGGCGTCCTGTTTGTTGTTTTCGATGCCGATGATGGCCTTCTGCACATTCAGTGCTTTCATCACAATGGTGGTGCCCACCAGTATTTCATCGGCCTTCTCCATCATCAGCTGATGGTCTGAGGTGAGCCAGGGCTCACATTCCACGCCGTTGATGATGAGTATCTCAGCCTTTGTGCCGGGAGGAGGGGTGAGCTTCACATGCGAGGGGAAGGTGGCGCCACCCATGCCCACGATGCCTGCAGCGGCAATCTTGTTGAGAATCTCCCCCGGGGCGAGGTCACAGGCTTTTTTCAACTCCGGTGAACGGTCTACCGACGCCTCCCACTCATCTCCTTCTACCTTTATAAAGACGGCATCCCGCTTGTATCCACTGGCATCAAGTGTCTTATCGATCTTTAGTACGGTGCCTGAGACCGGCGAGTGGATGTTTGCCGAAACAAAGCCTACTGATTTGCCGATGAGCGTGCCAACCTTTACATTGTCGCCTTTCTTGACGATAGGCTGACATGGCGCACCAATGTGCTGCGACAGCGGGATGATCACCTGGTCGGGAATGGCAATGGGTTGTATTGCTTTTCCGGCCGATATTTTCTTTTCTTTTGGGTGAATACCGCCGATACGAAATGTTTTTAACATATAGTTCTTTTTTTCTTACGCGGTTACGGTAGCCTCTTCCTCTTTGGGCGCCGGAGGTGTCTCCTTGCGGAGAGGGAAGTTCAGCTCCAGAATGGACTTGGTGGGACATACCGGCACACACTTGCGGCAGAGACGACACTTGTC
>DFYK01000105.1 GCA_002383605.1 Proteiniphilum sp. UBA4084
ACCAGCACATCAATACTGACGACCTTCACCCGCAAAGCCTGATAAGCCTGAATAGCGATGGGTGCCACACCCAGTATGGAGGCAATGATCAGCGGCCAGATAAACAGATCTGTGCTTCCCGTTGTCCATTTGCTTATATAAGCGACGACAATCAGGATGGCACTGATCAATGTGATCCGGTTTTTATTTCTTAATATTTTTCAGGTAGTTTAACTTTTAAGCAGTGGAACATAAAAAAAGCCACCCCGGGGGATGGCTCTTGTAGTATGTATCAGGAAAATTGTTATCTGATTTTCTTGTAACCGTACACGGCACGGTCGCCCAGTTCTTCCTCAATGCGGAGCAGCTGGTTGTACTTGGCCATACGGTCGGAGCGGCTCAATGAACCGGTCTTGATCTGTCCTGCGTTGGTTGCTACCGCAATGTCGGCAATGGTCGCATCTTCGGTTTCACCGGAGCGGTGCGAAGTCACACTGGTGTAGCCGTGACGGTGTGCCATTTCAATGGCATTCAGCGTCTCGGTGAGCGTACCAATCTGGTTCACCTTGATCAGGANNCTGGCACTTGTCGCCGATCTTGTCGGTAAGTAACTTCCAGCCATCCCAGTCGTTTTCGCTCATACCGTCTTCGATAGAATCGATGGGATATTTAGAGATCAGTTCTGCAAGGTACTCCGCTTGTTCGGCAGAATTACGCTTCTTGCCCTGAGGACCTTCAAACTTGGAATAGTCGTATACNNCCATCATTGTAGAATTCAGAAGCTGCGCAGTCGAGGCCGATCATCACATCTTTGCCCGGCACATATCCGGCATTCTTCACAGCGGTGAGAATCGATTCGAGCGCTTCTTCGGTTCCGCCGGCCAGGTTGGGGGCAAAACCACCCTCATCACCCACAGCAGTGCTCAATCCCTTGTCGTGCAACACTTTCTTCAGTGAGTGAAATACTTCGGCTCCCATACGCAATCCCTCTCTGAAAGAGTTTGCGCCCACCGGGCGAATCATAAATTCCTGAAAGGCGATGGGTGCATCGGAGTGTGACCCCCCATTGATGATGTTCATCATGGGCACGGGCAACACATAGGTATTGGTACCTCCGATATATCTGTACAGAGGCAGTCCGAGGTAGTTGGCAGCAGCCTTTGCAACGGCAAGTGAAACACCCAGCAAGGCATTGGCACCGAGGTTCGATTTGGTTTTGGTACCATCCAGCTCCAACAGCTTCGCATCTATCTGTGTCTGTTCCAACACATTTGTACCAATTAAAGCAGGGGCAATGATATCGTTGATGTTTGCCACAGCCTTCAACACACCTTTTCCAAGATAACGGCCTTTATCACCGTCGCGAAGCTCCAAAGCTTCATTTTCACCGGTAGAAGCACCAGAGGGTACAGCTGCACGGCCAAAAGCACCCGATTCTGTTACNNACATCTACTTCCACGGTGGGATTTCCTCTCGAATCCAATACCTCCCGTCCTAAAATACTTACAATTCTCATGTTTGTTGAATTTTATATAAAATGAATGATTCCCTATTTACCTAAATTGCAATCTGATACCAATGGAAGAGTCTTCCAGACATTCTCACACAAAGATACAATTTTTTTGTTAAACAGTTCATCTGAAGACGAGAAAGTTGGCTTAAATATGAATAAACATAAAAGATTTGCGTCGCTTATGCGGTTGCTCCATTTACAGTGGCGATGAGTGTGCTCAGGTTTGAAGTAAGGAGTTTTACCGCAATAGCCATAAGGATGACCCCGAAGAATTTACGCAGGATGTAGGCACCGCTTTCGCCCAGAATTCTCTTCACTAAATCCAGATACCGTAGTACCAGATACACGATGATGAGATTTAGTATCACCGCGATGATAATATTCAGCGTATGGTATTCAGCCCGCATGGAAAGCAGCGTGGTAAAGCTTCCCGGTCCGGCAATCAGCGGAAAGACTACGGGAAAAAGCGTGGATGAATTGTCGGGGTTGGTATTGTCGTTTTTAAATATTTCCACGCCAAAGATCATCTCGATAGAAAGTATGAGCAGCACCACTGCGCCGGCGACGGCAAATGCGGAAACATCGAGTTGAAACAGCTTCAGTATCCATTCACCGATAAAGAGGAAACCTACGAGGATGATGAGTGAATAGAGCGCCGCTTTTTCCGGATGGATGGTTTTGTCCTGACTTTTCAGGTTCAAAAAAATTGGAACCGATCCCGTTACATCGATGATGGCAAACAAGACCAGAAAAGCACTCACAATTTCTACAATGTTAAATGTCCACATAACGAAGGTCGATTTAGAATAATGACACTATTTACTTTCTTTTTGTATGCAAACATACGAAATTTCGGAGTTATTGCCAAACATAAAATTAATATTTGTCAGTTACCGAGCTAATCTTTACATAAGGGAAGGGAACAGGATGTACAAAATTCAGAAATTTGACGATCCTGAATGCAGAGAAGTGATGAAAAAAACGTTTCCGAAATGTTGCCAGAGAGGCACTGTTGTTGTTGCAGTCGGCGACATCATCCAGAAATTTTACATCATCCAGAAAGCGCCGAAGGGCAGGATGCAGATCTGCGATTACCTCTCCTGCCTGTTTTGCGTTTTTTTTGAAAAATGCATCCTTTCTGTCGAACAACTGTTTTAATATTTCAAAAGCATCCGGGGAATAAACACTCAGTTCATCGCCCGTTTCGTTCAGTATCTTTTGCAGTGCTGGGCCGGTACCGAAGGGAACACGGTCAGAATAACGGGCAAGGGGATGCACACACACCTCATTGAGTTCTTTTATCCCGCCCAGGGAAAACACCTTTTGCAGAAAATAAAAATCTTCACCTCCCTGCTGGCGTCCCATACCGCCTACCCGTACATACGCGTCGGCAGTCACGGCAAATGCGGAGCCAATTGTGTGGAAATACCATGGAAATCCGGTGAAGCGCAGCATCGCTCGATAATAGTGGAGGTAGTCCTCATATTGCCTCATCGCCCTTTCCAGCATCGGATTGTTTTCTTCTACCCGATGATGGAAATGATGCACAGTGGCATTTAACCGGTCATAACCCAGGAAAGCTGTACGGATGGCGGAAAGGAAATTTTTGGATACCGTGCAGTCGGCATCCAGTGACACAATCACCCCATTGGCTTTGTCGTGGAGGAAGAAATGCTCCACAGCCAAGTCCATTCCTATTTTCCGGGCCAGTCCCACTCCTGCATGTTTTCGGGGTAATCCCTCAAATAACAATGGCAGGAACTGTTGCTGGTCGCTGTTATTTATAGCTGCAAACTCTCTGACCTGCTCAAATGATGTACGGTTCTGTATGATGCCTTCTTCGGTCGAACGTTCACTTGAATTGAACACGATCACTGTCGCAATCTTGACTTCCGGTAAAACCGTCTCCAGTAGACTCTGCAACGTAGTGAACAGACCCGGTTCGTTGTAGCAGGGTATCACCACCACCATATCGGCAGCAAACTCCGGAGGAAAGGATGCAACCCTGTACTCCCGTTTTTGCCTTTCAATATATGCATTCCAGTTTTTCCCGTTCATAAGCGGAGTATTTGAAAAATGGGTACCAGTGTAAACCGAATAAGGGTTCTTTTTGCAAAGAACCCTTCCTTATATATCAACAAAAAATCAGTAATCCTTTATTTCTGACCAGTTGCAGTAGCCGTGGCAGGGCCATATTTGCTATTAAGAAATTCAACCACCTTGGCCGTAATGTCATATTTATCATCGGCATAAAGCACGGTGCTTGTCGTCCGGTTACTGAAAATGATTTCGTAATGCCTGTTCGCGTTGAATTCTTTCATTCTGGTTTTGATGGTGTCTTCCATCTGCAGGTTCAGTTTCTGCTGTTCCAGCATAAACTCCTGCGACAACCGATCTGCCAGTTGCTGGTATTCCTGGTTCATCTGCATGATGCGTTCCTGTTCCTGTTGCGCTCTTTCCTGACTCAAAAAAGCGTTGTTACGCAGCTTTCGATCAAATTCCTGTGCTGCTGCATTGATCTGGTTTTGCCGTTGATTCAATGTTGCCCGTGTACTTTCTTCTTTTCTCAACAACGATTCATTGAGATCTTTCGCGAAATTATAATTGATCAGCAGGGAATCCACATTTACATAGGCAACGGGCAATGTAATGGAAGAGTCGTTCAACAAAACAGAAAAATCTTTTCCGGCGTCTCCGTTCACGGAAGATTTAGAGGTAAAATGCAGGATGTAAAGAATAATTAATGCTACCGCCAGCACTCCGCTGACGACGTAAGGAGTAGAATTCTTCATTTTTAGGAGATTTATAAATTTTCTGATTTCAAAATTTTTTCAATGGGACTCTCTCTTCGGCTCATTTCGGCATCCTGTGATGTGGCACAATGGATCCCCCTGTCCTGCATAGCCTTGCTGTCGCCAATATGCAAACTGGGAAAATTGCCTTTTCTTGTAAAGAAGACCCGAACACCCATCAACAAAATGGCGATGAATAAGATAACGATACCTGGGATCAATATTTTTAACATAATACTCAACTTTAATAGGGCAAAGATAGTCGAATTAGCCAATTAAACCGCATTTTTTCACATTAAAGAAGCTAAATTTTTTTGCGGATCCGCTTTATTTCATGTATTTTTATCGATTCTAAATCTTTCAAAACAGAAAATATGACAATCAAAGATTTACAACCTTCCGCGATCTGGGGCTACTTTCACGACATCACACAGATTCCCCGCCCCTCGAAGAAGGAGGAGCGGATACGCGCTTATCTGGTTGATTTTGCGAATCAACACAATCTGGATGTAAAACAGGACAAAGCTGGCAACATCCTCATCACCAAGCCGGCCACTGAAGGAAAAGAGGATGTGCCCACCGTGGTTTTACAGTCCCATGTGGATATGGTTTGCGAGAAGAATTCGGGCGTAACGTTTGATTTCGAAAATGACCCCATTGAGACAATCATTGAGGGGGATTGGGTTAAGGCTAACGGAACAACACTGGGTGCCGACAATGGCATCGGGGTGGCCGCGCAGTTGGCAGTGCTGGCTGCCGATGACATCGCGCACGGAAAAATTGAAGCGCTTTTCACGGTAGATGAAGAAACAGGACTTACGGGTGCCTACGCACTCGGGAAAGAGTTTTTCACCGGCAATATGCTCATCAACCTCGATACGGAAGAGGAAGGAGAAATATACATTGGCTGCGCCGGAGGAAAGGGGACAAAAGCCTATTTCAAATATAAGGTGAAAGATGTCCCGAAGAAATATTTCTGGGTTCGTATCTCGGTGAAAGGACTTCGTGGCGGTCATTCGGGAAGCGACATCGACAAGGGGCTCGGCAATGCCAACAAGATACTCACCCGTTTTCTCCACTCTCTCACCCGGAAGAAATATGGTATGATCCTGTCGGAGATTGCGGGAGGAAACCTGCACAATGCCATCCCCCGTGAAGCCAATGCCATTATAGGGATAAAGGAAAAATACAAGGAAGAAATCAGGGTAAAATTAAACATGTTCCTCGCAAAAGTGCAAGATGAGTACAAACATGCCGACCCCAACATCGACATTCAACTGGAATCGGTGCAAATCCCATCGAAGGTGATCAAAAAGCGTACCGCAGAAAAACTTATTCTTGCTTTGCATGCCTGCCCACATGGTGTTATCGGCATGAGTCGCGATATCGAGGGACTGGTCGAGACCTCCACCAACCTGGCATCGGTAAAGATGCTGCCCAATCATCTGATAGAGATCGGCACCAGCCAGCGAAGCTCGGTAGATTCACAGAAAGAGAACATCGTACAAATGGTGTCATCGGTCTTTGAGCTGGCAGGAGCCAAAGTTGTACACAGCGAAGGATATCCCGGTTGGCAACCAAATACCGAATCTGCTCTGCTGAAGCTTGCTGAAAAGGAATACCAATCGCTCTACAACAAAAACGCAAAGGTGAAAGCGATCCATGCCGGTCTGGAATGCGGCCTGTTTCTCGAGAAGTATCCCAACCTCGACATGATCTCCATCGGACCCGACATGACGGATGTACATTCGCCGGATGAGAAAATGAAGATCTCTTCAGTGGGCAAATTCTGGGATTATCTGGTAAGAATATTGGAATCGATCCCGGCTGCAGACGCCGAAACAACGGAGTAGTTTGCTCCTTTCACCTTTTTGGGAACTCAATTGCATGACGCCATGTGAAAAAGTTTTCAGCGTAGCTTGTGCCATATATCATGAGCTGTAATGATGCATCGTTTTATCATAGTGAGTCTCCTATGGGCGCTATCTGTTCCGGGTATTGTCTCACAGAACCTCTTTCGTGTCATGTTTTACAACGTGGAGAACCTGTTCGACACGAAGGATGATTCTCTGAAGAACGACAATGATTTCCTGCCGGATGGATTTATGCACTGGACTCCCTGGAAGTATTGGGAGAAACTGCGCAACATTACCCGTGTGATAACGGCTGTAGGCGGTATGCAGTCGCCCGCACTGATCGGGTTGTGCGAGGTGGAAAACGACAGTGTGATTTTCGACCTTACCCGCCGATCGCCCTTGCGGGCACAGGAGTATGCCTACCTAATCTCCAACTCGCCCGACGATCGCGGCATCGATGTGGCACTGCTGTACCAACGACATCAGTTCAGGTTGCTGGAAAGCAGGGAGTATGAAATACGATTTAGCGAACGAAATCAGCGCCCGACCAGAAACATCCTTCATGCTGTGGGAAATCTCATCAACGGCGACACCCTCGACGTTTTTGTTTGTCACTTCCCTTCGCGCAGCGACGGACAACGTGAGACTGAGCCCTTGCGGGTTACTGCTGCAGCACTCTTACGGGAGAAAACAGATAGTCTGTTCCGGACACGGGAAGATGCCCACATTCTCATTATGGGTGATTTCAACGATCATCCCGATAACAAAAGCCTTTTGCAAACATTGCAGGCAAAGCGTGTGACGGCAAAAACCGACAAAAAAGGGTTATATAACCTATTCCATCACCGCATGAAGGAGCGTGACTTCGGAAGTTATAAATACCAGGGACGCTGGGAAGTACTCGACCAGTTTATGGTAAGTGGAAATTTGCTGATGCAGTCAAACTCCATCTCAGTAGATGACAACAACGCACATATCTTCAAGGCCGATTTTCTGCTCGAAGAGGACACCCGTTACTACGGAAAAAAACCATTCAGGACAAATCTCGGTCCGCGTTATCTGGGTGGCTTCAGTGATCATCTGCCCATATATATGGATTTGAGTATAACGTATTAGCGAACTTTATATTAAAATATTTGTGCATTTCAACAAAATAATCCTACATTTGCAGCTCTTTTACACGAAAGAGTAAAAACATTCAAACAAATAAAACCTATGAATCCACTGCTCATTAATTTAAATGGTTGGGAAATACCCATCATTGTACTGGTCATATTGATTCTTTTCGGAGGCAGAAAAATACCCGAGTTCATGAAGGGACTGGGAAAGGGTATTAACAGCTTTAAGAAGGGGCTGAATGATATTGAGGAAGACATTAAGGCCGATCCAACCGAACACAACTCAAATACAAACGGCAACAAGTAATCGGGCAAAGAGATACTTATAAAACACTCTTTTCTTATTGAACAACTTACTTATTCTCGATAACGACCTGATTTTCTTCAGGTTGTTTTCGGGAATTTAATCTACAGCACAAGACATACATGGCAGAGAAAGAAATGTCCTTTTGGGATCATCTGGAGGAATTCCGATGGACGCTGATTCGTATTATCATTGCTGTGATTGTTTTCTCGATTGTGGGATTTATCCTGATTCCACATATCTTTGATTCCGTTATTCTTGCACCCCGCACTTCCGACTTTGTCACCTACAGATTTTTTGACAAAGCAAGCCGTTTTATCCCCTTCCTGCCCGATTTTTCTGCTGAATCATTTAATGTAAACATCCTCAACATCAACATGACCACGCAGTTTATGACCTATATATCCACCTCACTGGCATTCGGCGTACTTTGCACCATCCCATACATATTATACGAGTTATGGAAATTTGTGAGTCCCGCACTTTATGCCAACGAGGCCAAAGGAATAAAGAGGGCTTTCGGGTTTGGCGGTGTGATGTTTGTGATCGGATGCATGGTGGGTTATTTCATTGTTTTTCCATTGATCTTCCGGTTCCTGATCACGTTTGAACTGAGTGATTCCATCGAAAATATGATCTCCCTCGACTCGTACATGAGCAACTTTTATACCCTTATTCTGGTCATGGGGCTCGTTTTCGAGATACCGCTTGTGTTCTGGCTGTTGTCCATTCTCGGGTTGGTATACCGTCCCTTCTTTCGCCAATACAGGCGTCATGCCGTCGTGGGCTCGTTGCTACTGGCTGCTTTGATCACTCCTTCTGGCGATCCCTTCTCTCTGTTCGTCGTCACAGTGCCTCTCTATGCTTTGTGGGAGATCAGTGCCTTGGTAGTGAAGAAAGAACCGCCCGCCGAAGAAGAGGAGGAGAAAAATCTGCCTGCAGTTTACGAATAATAAAGTCCGATGTTTCCGACTCTTCTCATTTCATTGCGATCACCTCTATTTCCACCAATGCATTTTTGGGAAGCGTCTTTACGGCAAATGCCGAGCGTGCCGGAAAGGCACCGCTGAACTGAGCAGCGTAAACATCATTCATCGCACCGAAGTGTGACATATCCTCCAGAAATACCGTGGTCTTGACAATATTGTTGATATTCGTTCCTGCAGCGGACAAGACAGCTTTGATATTCATAAAAACCTGCGCTGTCTGTTCTTTTATTCCTCCCGGGACAAGATATCCGGTAGTCGGGTCAATGGGCAGCATTCCCGATAAAAAGAGCATGCCGTTTGCCTCTATGGCCTGACTGTATGGCCCGACAGCTGCCGGCGCGTTATTTGTTGTAATTACTTTTTTGTCCATAGTTGTTAAAATTTAGTAGTCGGTTCAAAGCTTTCAGCGGTCAGTTGTCAGGTTTCTCTGACGGATAACCTCATAAATGAGAACACCCGCAGCAACCGACACGTTGAGGGACTGGATATTTCCCGATTGTGGAATTTTCACCAGCTCATCGCTCACACGTAAATGATCGGTGGCGACACCCTCATCTTCAGCCCCCATGACAATGGCAGTGGGTACAGAAAAATCGGAGTCGGTATAAAATCGGGCTGCCTTTTCGGTGGCTGCAACAATCTTTATTCCACTGTTTTTCAGAAAGATGATAGCTTCCTTCAGATTTTGTTCCCGACAGACGGGGATCGTATGCAGTGCGCCGGCAGATGTCTTGATGGCATCGGCATTTACGGTAACACTTCCCCGGGCCGGGATTACGATGGCATTCACGCCGGCAACCTCACAGGTACGGGCTATGGCACCAAAATTGCGCACATCGGTCACGCCGTCCAGCACAAGGATAAACGGATTTTTTCCTTCTTCGTAAAGCAGGGGTATGATATTTTCCAGTTTCTGATAGGTCACCGCAGAAGTGAAAGCAATCACTCCCTGATGGTTCTTCCGTGTGATCCGGTCGATGCGCTCCAGCGGTACCCGCTGCATTGGTATCTCGTAACTGCGAAGCAGCTGCTGCAATTCCTGAAACAGATCGCCCGACAGCTCCCGTTTCACCAGCACCTTATCGATATCCTTCCCGGCTTCCACCGCTTCCATCACGGCACGGATGCCGAAAATCATTTCTTTCTCTTTCATTCTATCATTAACAGATAAAGTATTGCTACTATTTAATCGTATGACTCTTAACTTTTATCTTTGATCTCACTGGCAGCATGCCCCAGCATTACCCGCGCATTTTCTACCGCTTGCAGTGAGATCTCTGCCCCGCTGAGCATGCGGGCTATTTCGGACACCCTTTCTTCTGTCGACAGCTGTTTTAGCTGCGTGGAGACCGTATCTGCATGATCTTCTTTGTAGACCACAAAATGAGAATATCCCTTCGAAGCAATTTGCGGCAGGTGGGTGATGGCGATCACCTGCATCTGCTTGCCCATCTCTTCCATGATGACTCCCACTTTATCGGCCACCTCACCCGACGTACCAGTATCTATTTCATCGAAGATGATGGTAGGCAGGGCCGTAGCTCCGGCGATCATCGATTTCAGGCAAAGCATCAATCGCGATATTTCGCCGCCCGAAGCAATCTGTGAAACGGGCTGCAACTCCCTGTTCCTGTTGGCGGAAAAGAGAAATTGTACATGGTCGGCGCCGGTAGCATCGGGATGACTTTTGGATGTAAAATCGCACCGAAAGCGTATGTTTGGCATTCTCAAAAAGGCCAGTTTCTCTATCAGTTCTTTCTCAATGGCAGGTACTGCCGCCTTCCGTTTTTGGGTCAGCAGATTTGCTTTCCCGAGCATCACGGAACTCCTGACTTCTATTTCCTTCTCCAGGGAAGCCAGTTGTTCGTCGAGTGAATCAATACCCTGAAGCTTCACTCCCATCTCATCGCGTAACTGTAACAACTCCTCCACGGTAGTTACAGCGTGCTTTTTCTGGAGATCGTAGATCGTACTCAAACGATCCTCCAGCAACTGCTGACGGTTGGGATCGAAATCAATATCCTCAAAGAAGTGCGATGCCTCTGCACATACATCTTTCAGGTCGATATAGGCTGATTCTACCCTTGCCACCAAATCAGCCGCCCTGGGATACACAGCCTGTATCTGCCGCAATGTATCTCCTACCGTCCGCAGCAACGACTCCACATTATGTTCGTTGCCAGAGAGGAATGAGGTGACCGTGAAAAGACCCGATTTGATCTCTTCAGAATGGGTGATGGCCTCGAGCTCAGTCTCCAGTCTCTCCTGTTCGCCAGGTTGCAACGCTGCTGCCGACAAGGCAGTGTACTGAAACCTCAGGTAGTCTTCCTCCTCCTTATTTTTCCGTGCCTGCAAACGCAACTCCTTCAGCAACTGCTCAACGGAACGATAGCCGGTATAAGCAACTGTATATTCCAGCCGTTCCTTGGTGGTACCGGCCAGCAGATCCACCACGTTGAGCTGAAACAGATTGTCGTTCAATGCCAGATTCTGATGCTGTGAATGGATGTCGATGAGCCTGTCTCCAAACTCTTTCAGGTCGTTCAGGTAGACCGGCGAATCATTGACAAACGCGCGGGACTTACCATTCGACCAGATTTCCCGACGCAGGATACATTCATCGCCATCGTAAATCCAGTCGAGTTCTTCAAAAAGAGGCCGCATGTCATAGGCGGCGATATCGAAAACACCTTCAATCACACACTTTGTTTCTCCCTGTTTGATGTGTCGTGCGTCGGCACGTTGTCCAAGTATCAGAGATAAAGCGCCCAGGATGATCGATTTTCCAGCACCGGTTTCTCCGGTGATCACGGTAAATCCCCTGTCGAAGTCGATCTGAAGCGAGTCGATCAATGCATAATTTTGAATGAACAGCGATTTTAACATATTAATTTTCTCTCAACGTGTCAAGCAGTGTACCGCGTGTGGGATATATTTTCCGGAGCGTCTGATAAGCCTGCCGTTTTTCCACCGTGCTCCCGTTTGAAAGCAGCAAGGTCAGCTCCTCAAGCTTCGCATCACCAAACAATGGAATCAATACAGAGCCAGGCTGCTCTTCTTGAAGTGATGCAATCAGCGATACCGCAGAAACCATATTTTCATTTTCCCGTCCATCGGCAGCGTTAGCTGACAATAAATCAATTCCGGAATGGTACCGGTACCACATTTTGCGGAAATCTTCCGCCGATCCGTCGTTGAAGGTGGCTGCCATGACTGTACGGCTCCTGCTGCTTTTCTCCCTTTCCCATCCTCTCCAGCCATAGGGTTCTGCTGCGACAGCAATTTGCTCCATCGCACGGAAGAAACGCGTTCCACCCATCAGCACATCTGCGTCGGCTGTCAGTCCGAGAACCAGATAAACATAAAAAGCGACCGTTGCCGTCAGGTTGTCCTGCACAAAATGGGAATCGAACGACAAAGGCTGATAAGCTGCATAATTGAACTCGATTTGCTGATCACGTATATTCAGCATCGGCGTTTCCCGGGAAGTACTGCCCGCCGAACGTCGTGCCTGCACATAGAGTTCTCCCCGGAACGAACGGTCTGAGACAGCTTCTGTGACCAGCAGGGTAAAGTTGCAATGGATTGTTTCATTTGACTCACCGGAAAGGTCACTCCACCTGCGTCCATTGATGAAGCTGTTCAGTGCCTCCTCGAGTGAAGTGAAAAGCTGTTTGTTGGAACCATGCACCGCATCGCTCCGCACCTTAACTGTGGCATTCAACTCCCGGGCCGACAGAGAGAAAACTCCTGCCGAAACGATCAACCAAACAGATAAGCATCGCAGAATTATTCCCATTCCGTTTATGACAGTCCTTTTTCCGGCTTTTCACCGATGGCTTTCACGAACAAAAATACACATTATTTTGGATAATCTGTTTCAGGGAGTGAAGAATGTCGGCTCAACCACGCGGAATTCCGTTCTCCGATTGACCTGATCGGCTACAGCCTGTTGATTGGGTGCAAGCAACTTGATAAAATCGTCGGTTAGCACATCACCTTCCTGCAGGAACGGAAATTGGGCAGCGATACTTTTGCTTACACGCTTCGGTTCCGTTTTCCCCCGACCAACCGCAGCGACTCTTTTTTCTTCGATACCGCTCTCCATCAAATAACCGGCTGCAGCCTGCGCCCGCTTCGACGAGAGTTCCAGGTTATAAGCTTCATCTCCCTTCCGGTCGGTATGGGCAGTAAGCTCGATGGATATTTCAGGATGATCAAGCAGAATAGCGACCAGATTATCCAGCTCCCTCTTCGATTCGGGACGAAGGACGGCACGGTTGAAATCATAGAAAATATGTTCAAGCACGACCGGTTTATCATAGGGGATCATCTCAAAATCGACATAATACAAGGTATCTATCTCTTCTGATGTAGTCCGGAGAGATTTTTCCTGTTTGAGAAATCCGTCGGCAGTCGCCATCAAAAGATAATCAGTTCCTCCTGTTGCCTTAAATTGGTATTCACCCTTTCCATTGGTAATAAATTGTTGCTGTGAGCCGTCACTTCCCGCCACACGCACTGCTGCACCCATGATAAATTCATCTTCCTGATCCACAGCAAAACCTGTTACCAGGATGGTCGTTTCAGGATAAACAAAGGAGAAAATATGATCGTAACCGCGTGCATCGTCCCTGTTGGAACTAAAAAAGCCCTGCTCCGCATCCCGCGTAAAGGTGATACCAAAATCATCGGCAGGAGAATTAAGAGGTATGGGCAGGGAGCTAACCAGCCAATCGTTGGTTTGCTGTCTGTTTACGGCCACAAACAAATCCAGCCCTCCTCTACCGGGAAGGCCGTCGGAAGAAAAATAAAGAGTTGAATCATTTCTCACATAGGGAAACATTTCATTCCCCGCACTGTTGATTCTGGGGCCAGGATTCTCAGGGACACCCACTTTGTGACCGGGCATTATCTCTACCCGCCAGATATCCTTGCCACCCATTCCACCGGGCATGTCAGAGACGAAATAAAGATAACGGCCGGATGGGGCGATGGCAGGATGAGCAAAGAGCGACGGCGTATGCCCCTTCCCGATCTGAAGCGGACGGCCGGCACTCCACGCTCCATTGACTCTCTTCGAATAATAAATTGTCGGGAAGGCAGAATCTCCGGAATCGGCACCACTGAAAGTGTAGTACATCCATTCCCCGTCGGCAGTGATGGAGGGTGTACCTTCATCGAAGTCGGTATTGATTTCATCCGGGAGAGGTCTGGGTCTCTTCCACACGCCATTCACATCCTTTTCGGAGACAAACAGATCGTTATATTTCACACCCGTCACCGGACTCTTCGTCTCTCCCGAAGCTTCATCCCTCGATGAAGTGAAATAGAGCATGTTGTCGCGACGTGCCAGCATAGGGCTGAATTCACTTCGTGCAGAATTAAACAGATCCATCCGCCGCACTACATACCGCGATGGTTGTTCTAGCTGTGCTATTGCGATACCTTCAAGTCCGTTCACGGCAAGTGGATGACCCGGCTGCAGATGTAGAAAATTGCGATAGACATCGGCCGCCTCCCGATATTTACCCTGCCTGTGGAGCGTACGGGCATATGAAAGGTGCATCATCGTATCGGGATAACCAAAGCGAATGGCATTGGCGTATGCCACTTCGGCGCGTGCGGACTGGTTGAGTGCCCGGTAATTCTCAGCCATCTCAAAAGCAATCACGCCACGCAAAGGCTGCTCATCCTGCGGTGTATTCCGGTACAGTTTCCGATAGGTTTCACTCGCTGCATGATACTCGCCGCGCAGATACTGTGACCTGGCATCGCTCAGTTTCACCTGATTGCAGGCGACAATGAACAAGGCGAATAGCAGCAGGATATAGTTGTAAGCAGAGGTCACGACTGATGTTCGGGCCTTAGCAGGTCGTTCACCGTCTTTACCGGGTTGAAGGTGGAGACGGGTACCTCCACAAAGATCGTGTTCCAGTCGCTCATGGCACCGTTCCACAATCCGGGCAGCTCCAGCGCTTTGAGCTCCCTGCCGTTTTTGGATTTGTGTGAGATAAAACCGGTGTTCGGATCCACAAATTTCGTCAGGTCAAACTTGTTATTTTGGTAACACTTTACGCCGCAGACCAGATCAACCGGATTAAAATGTGATCCAGTTTTGAAGGCATCCATCGCTTTTGCATCATGTTTATTGATCTGTGAGCTCTCCAGTATCTGGAGCGATGCCGTTCCGTCGGGATTGACCGCAATAAACGGACCGCCGCCCGGCTCACCCTCATTCTTCACCATGCCGCAAACCCGAAAAGGTCGGTCGAGTTTTCTCTTCAGGTATGCCTTGAGCGCGTCATCGGTGTCGAATATTTCCGGATGGTTTATACAGAGTTCGTTCTCGGTAAAAGTCAACATTTCATCCAAGTCATCCGAAGTCACCATTCCCGACTCCAGCTTTTGCAGGTATCCGAAAGCGCGTTGTTGCATCGTTACCAGAATACCTGCCAGCAGTTTTTTGTAATGTGCCTCATTCTCTTTCAATCTGTCGGGGACCACATTGTCAATGTTTTTAATGAAAATGATATCAGAATCAATATCGTTCAGATTCTCAATCAGTGCGCCATGTCCGCCGGGGCGGAAGAGCAGCGAGTCGTCCTCTTCCCGGAACGGCTGATTCTGCATATCCACGGCAATGGTATCTGTACTCGGCTTTTGAATACTGTAGGATACCGAGAAAGAAGCACCCAGTTTAAACTCATAATTTAGCTTCCTTGCAGCCACGAGTAGTTCAAACAATTCCTTGTGTTCCTCCGAGACGGTGAAGTGAACCTGCACCTTATCATCCGCGTTTTTGGCGTAGAGGGTCCCCTCTGTCAGATGTTCACCCACCGGTGTCCGGTTTCCCTCCGGATATCTGTGGAAGAGAAGCAACCCTTTCGGCATGTTCCCATAATTCAACCCTTCAGGATAAAGCAGTGCTGCCACAACCTCCTTGTATCTTCCTTCACTGCACATCATCTCTGCACCCTTAGCATACAGACTTTTGCATGTTTCGTCCAGGGAAACAAAGAATGCAAATTCTGTCAGCTGTGCAAAAAATGTTTTTTCGAAAGCAGTGACAGGCGCATCATAATCCGCATCCATAAAAGCATACAGATCTTTAAACATGCGACTGGCAGCGCCCGATGCCGGTACAAATTTGGTCACGATTTTCTCTGTTTTCAGGTAATCATGCCATGCTTTCAGGTAAACCTTTTCCATTTCCCCGGGGACCCGCATGATCCCTTTTTCCACAGAAGCAGCTCCCACAATCGACAGATAAGGGAACCCGGCGTTGAAGCAATGTAATTGGGCATCAATTTGTTCCTGTGAGACACCTTTCTCACGCAGCAAATCAAGATCTTGTTGGGTATACATAGTCTGTTATCTTATTAAATTGAAAAAAGCATGTTTTGTCGACCGCTCCTCCAAAGATATGAAAATCTTCTCAAACGTGCACACAAAATCATCATTCTTATTACGACATATTGGCAGAATTGTTCCGTAAGAAAAAATTTGGCACAACATTTGAAAAAGAAAGAGTAAAGCAACAATCTTATAGCCGGATAAGGCCGGCATGACAGAAAGAATAAGTCAGAAACATATAAAATTAAACATACAACAAACTATGGGAAAAATAATTGGAATAGACCTGGGAACGACCAACTCGTGCGTATCCGTCATGGAAGGCAACGAACCGGTAGTGATCCCCAACAACGAAGGCAAACGCACCACCCCTTCGGTTGTGGCTTTCATGGAGAGTGGCGAACGAAAAGTAGGTGACCCCGCCAAACGGCAGGCAATCACCAACCCCAGCAGTACCATCTCTTCCATCAAGACATTTATGGGAGAGACGTTTGACAGGGTACAGAAAGAGATCGGCCGCGTACCGTATAAAGTGATTCGTGGCGACAACAATACACCCCGCGTAGATATCAGCGGACATCTTTATTCTCCGCAGGAAATATCTGCAATCATCTTGCAGAAAATGAAAAAAACTGCCGAGGATCATCTTGGCCAGGAAGTAAAGGAGGCGGTAATTACCGTTCCTGCATACTTCAGCGATGCACAGCGTCAGGCCACCAAAGAAGCCGGTGAAATAGCAGGCCTCACCGTACGGCGCATTGTCAATGAGCCCACTGCTGCAGCGTTGGCTTACGGGCTTGACAAACAAAACAAAGACTCCAAGGTCGCCGTATTCGACCTGGGTGGGGGTACCTTTGATATCTCGATCCTGGAGCTGGGTGACGGCGTTTTTGAAGTGAAATCGACCAATGGCGATACCCACCTGGGCGGGGACGACTTCGACCACCGCATTATCGACTGGCTGGCCGGAGAATTCCTGAATGATGAGGGAATCGACCTGCGCAAGGACCCGATGGCATTGCAGCGACTGAAGGAAGCGGCTGAGAAAGCAAAGATTGAGCTTTCCAGCGCCACCACCACGGAGATAAACCTCCCCTACATCATGCCGGTAAATGGCATCCCCAAGCACCTGGTGAAAACACTCACCCGTGCCAAATTTGAACAGCTGATCGACGATCTCCTGCAGAAATGTGTGGTTCCCTGTCAGACATCCATGAAGGATGCCGGCATGTCCAACTCCGATATCGACGAAGTGATCCTCGTGGGTGGTTCTACCCGCATCCCTGCCGTGCAGGACCTGGTAGAAAAGCTTTTCGGCAAGAAGCCACACAAGGGTGTGAACCCCGACGAAGTGGTAGCCATCGGCGCCGCCATTCAGGGAGCTGTACTCACGGGTGAGGTAAAAGATGTGTTGCTGTTGGACGTTACGCCCCTTTCCCTCGGCATTGAAACACTGGGTGGTGTAATGACCAAATTGATTGATGCCAACACGACGATTCCCACAAGGAAGAGTGAAACATTCTCCACGGCGAGCGACAACCAGCCTTCCGTGCAGATCAACGTGCTGCAGGGTGAACGTTCCATGGCACGCGACAACAAGCAGATCGGCGTCTTCAACCTCGACGGTATCCCACCCTCCCCGCGTGGCATTCCCCAGATTGAGGTGACCTTCGATATCGACGCAAACGGAATCCTTAGTGTGTCGGCCAAGGACAAAGCAACAAGCAAGGAACAGAAGATCCGCATTGAAGCATCTTCGGGTCTGAGCGACGACGAGATCAAGCGCATGAAGGAGGAAGCCGCTGCCAATGCGGAGGCCGACAAGCTTGAGAAGGAGCGCATCGACAAGCTGAACCACGCCGACTCAACCATCTTCCAGACTGAAAAGCAGCTGAAGGACCTGGGCGACAAGATCCCGTCCGACAAAAAGGCACCCATCGAGGCTGCACTTTCCAAACTGAAGGAGGCCCACAAGGCACAGAACCTGGATGGTATCGACGCTGCCACCACGGAACTGAATAACGCTTTCCAGGCGGCTTCTCAGGACATGTACAATGCGACCAACGCACAAGCCGGCCCACAGCCGGGTGCCGATGCCGGGCAGCAGTCCTCGCAGGACAGCACCAAATCGGGAGACGACGTCACCGATGTGGATTTCGAAGAAGTGAAATAAGCAATTCAGCAAAGTATTGACGAAGCAATCGGCAAATTCGATTGCCAAATATTCTCAAACCGCAGTAAGCATTTATTTACTGCGGTTTTTTTTACGCTAAATTTAAATCTGTTCACTATATTTGCACGTTCGTTGACAATGAACAGAGTATATTTTAAAATTATCATTGAATCTCATGAAACAAATTATGAAGTTCGTATCTCTTGGATTTATTTTACTGGTATCCTCCGCACTGTTTTCTTTAAGCGCAGAGGTCAGGCTGCCAGCCATCTTTGGCGACAACATGGTATTGCAGCAGCAATCGGAAGCAGCCCTCTGGGGCTGGGCGAAACCCAACACCCCGGTGCGGGTGACTACGTCGTGGGACAGGAAAAGCTATTCTGCGAAAAGCGACGGACAGGGTTATTGGAAGCTGAAGGTAAAAACACCGGCGGCCGGCTACACACCCTACGCCATCACCCTCAGTGACGGGAAGGCGGTAACGTTGCAAAACATTCTGATCGGGGAAGTATGGGTCTGCTCGGGACAATCCAACATGGAGATGCCGATGAAGGGATTTTCAAATCAGCCGATTGAGGGAGGCCCCGAAGCAATTGCCACCTCCCGGAATCCCGGCATCCGGTGCTTCACCATGAAAAAGGCGTCCAAAACAACGCCTCAGGAAGATGGTGAAGGTGCATGGGAGGTAGCAGGACCGGAGACCACCGCCAATTTCACGGCGACAGGTTATTACTTCGGCCGTCTGCTGAATCAGGCGCTTGACGTTCCTGTCGGCCTGATTCATACCAGCTGGGGTGGCTCGCGCATCGAAGCCTGGATGACCCCCTCCTCCATCAAAAGTGTGATTGCCGATGCCCGCATACCAGCCACGGACACAGAGATAAAATCACAGAACGGCGACCCTACCGTATTATATAATGGTATGCTGCACCCAATCGTAGGATACGGCATTCGCGGCGCGATCTGGTACCAGGGTGAATCCAACCGGAGTGAGCCTGAACGGTATGTGGAGTTGTTCGATAAGATGGTACGCGAATGGCGTACAATCTGGGGAGTGGGTGAATTCCCATTTTACTATTGTCAGATTGCCCCCTATAATTATGGAGGGGGATTTAACTCGGGTTTTATTCGCGAAGCACAGGCCAAAGGAATGAAAACAACGCCCAACACAGGAATGGCTGTATTGATGGATTCAGACAGTCCCGCCTGTATCCACCCGCCTAAAAAGAAACTGGCAGGCGAACGCATGGCACTCTGGGCGTTGGCAAAAACATACGGCATGGACAAAATACATTACCGCAGTCCGGAGGTTCAATCCATAACCATGGAGGGACGCGTAGCCGTGCTCACCATGGATATCCCCTCTAACCCGGGACTTACCACATATGGAAAAGAGATTTTACAGTTTCAGATTGCCGGTGATGACAAAAGATTCCATCAGGCCAAAGCAGCCATTGCCGGTAACCGCATTTTCGTATTTTCACCCAACGTGGAAAAACCAGCGGCTGTCCGTTACTGTTTCAACGATACGGAAGCAACAGAAATCTTTACTGTAGAAGGAAACTTACCCCTCTCTTCATTCCGCACCGATGACTGGAAGTAATTATTTCGCAAATAAGGCGACACTGTTACATGAGTAACTGTCGGCGAATCAAAAAAAACAGATCCTACAACGTTGATATTTATATTTTTATTTTATACCTTTGCAGCCCAAACAGAAGGGAGGTTAATTGATTACCCGGAAAAAAGAAGAGTAGGCATACAACATTTACTATTATTTCCGTCACGAAGATGCAAATCATCCTTGTGTAAAGAATCAATATTCAACCATCATAAGCTGACAGCTGAGTGCTGATCGCTGACAGCTGAGCACTGAACGCTAAAATTGCTGACAGCTAATAATTAAAACAATAAAAAAAACAATAATGATTGTAGTACAATTAAAAGAGGGTGAAAACATTGAAAGAGCCCTGAAAAAATTCAAACGCAAATATGAAAAAACAGGTGTTGTAAAAGAACTCCGCAGTCGCCAGGCATTCATCAAACCGTCGGTTGCGAAGCGCAAACAAAAACAACACGCTGTCTATGTACAGCAGCTGCACGAGAACGAAGAATAAGAAGGGTAAGATATCATAATTTAGTCTTATTTTTTCGTTTTTGCAAAGATTTTTCTTATCTTCGCCATACCATAGAGATTGATCTGGCTACAACGGTATGTGGAAAGAAAAATTCATACAATATCTCCGTTACGAGAAGAATTACTCCTCTCATACGGAGATATCTTATTTAAAGGATCTTACACAGTTCGAAGAATTCGTTGTAACAGAATGCGGAGATATGGACCTGAAGGAGATCGACAGCGACATAATCCGCATCTGGATAAGCCGGCTCATGGAAGAGGGAATGAAATCACGTTCCGTGAACCGGAAGTTGAGTTCTCTCAAATCGTTCTTCCGTTACCTGAAGAAAAACGACATTGTAGTGCAAAACCCCGCAGAACGGGTATCGGGACCCAAAACAACCAAACGGCTCCCCACCTTTGTGAACTATGAGGATATGAACGGGGTAATCGACGATGCGCTGGCATATGACGACGACTTCACCGGTCATCGCGATCACTTCCTCATTGAGTTGCTCTACCTTACCGGCATGCGTCGGGCAGAGCTGATCGCATTAAGGGACAGCGATGTGGACTTCAACAGCAACACCCTGCGCGTGATGGGAAAGCGCAATAAACAACGCCTTATCCCTTTCTCCGATGATACGAAAGAGAAACTGCTGCAATACATCGAAAGAAGGGATCGGGAAATCACAAACAAATCGGCCTTCCTTTTTGTTAAGGAAGATGGAGGCCCATTGTATCCGAAACTGGTATATCGCATCATACATCATCATTTGGACAGCATCTCTACCCTTTCTAAAAAGAGTCCACATGTGCTGCGTCACTCTTTTGCCACCGGGATGCTGAACAACGGAGCAGAGATAAACGCAGTAAAGGAACTTCTCGGTCACTCCAGCCTTGCGTCTACGGAGATCTATACCCATGTGACGTTTGAAGAGTTGAAAAAAGCATATCAAAACGCTCATCCAAGAGCAAATAATTAAAGGAGGAATAGTATGGAACTGACAATTCAATCTGTAAACTTTGACGCTACCGACCAGCTACAGGCGTTCGTTGAGAAAAAAATGAAGAAGCTGGAACGATTTTCCGAAGATATCATTCTAACAGAAGTCATTCTGAAAGTAGTGAAACCCGAGACCGCAAATAATAAAGAGGCTGCGGTAAAATTAAGTCTCCGGCATAGCGAGGCTTTTGCAAGCAAAACAGCCGACACCTTTGAAGAGGCCATTGATCTGTGCACGATGGCTATTGAGAAACAAATCATGAAAACCAAAGAAAAAAAGGAAAGATAACGTCCAAAAATTTGAAGGAAAAGTTTTGGCATCATAAAAAATATCACTACCTTTGCGACCGTTTCTCTCTTTTCGGGGGAGAAGCGGTTAATTTCAAGATATAAGCCTCTTTAGCTCAGCTGGCCAGAGCACGTGATTTGTAATCTCGGGGTCGTTGGTTCGAATCCGACAAGAGGCTCAAACCTGGGCAGTTACCAGAGTGGCCAAATGGGGCTGACTGTAACTCAGCTGGCTTACGCCTTCGGTGGTTCGAATCCATCACTGCCCACGGTTTCGATTCGATGATTTGCAAATTTACTGATTCAGAGATTTACAATCTGCCAATCAACCAATCATCAAATCAATTTTCGCGGAAGTAGCTCAGTTGATAGAGCATTAGCCTTCCAAGCTGAGGGTCGCGGGTTTGAGCCCCGTCTTCCGCTCTGATAAAGAGTGTACAGAGCTGCACAGGCCTCCAGGATATCTCCAAGAGGGTATTGGTCTTCTGCTCTTTTGCCTATGTAGCTCAGTGGTAGAGCACTTCCTTGGTAAGGAAGAGGTCGCGGGTTCAACTCCCGCCATCGGCTCAACAGGTAATTCATCGTATCATCAAGATGAAGGCAGTGTGCCGGGTGTCTTGAGTTTTACTGTTTACAAACAACAAGAATAGAAATACAATATTTTATTTACACTAACTAATAGGACATTTTATGGCAAAAGAACATTTTAACCGGACGAAACCGCATGTGAACATCGGTACAATCGGTCACGTCGACCACGGTAAGACGACTTTAACAGCTGCTATCACGACTGTTTTAGCGAAAAGAGGATTCTCTGAAGTTCGCTCGTTCGACTCAATTGACAACGCTCCGGAAGAGAAAGAAAGAGGTATTACCATCAATACTTCGCACGTTGAATACGAAACTGAAAACCGTCACTACGCGCACGTGGACTGTCCGGNNTTACCGGTGCTGCCCAGATGGACGGCGCCATCATCGTGGTTGCCGCTACCGACGGTCCCATGCCCCAAACACGTGAACACATCCTGTTGGCCCGTCAGGTAAATGTGCCCAAGCTGGTTGTTTTCATGAACAAGGTGGACCTGGTTGACGACGAAGAAATGCTGGAACTGGTAGAAATGGAAATGCGTGAACTGCTTTCTTTCTACAACTTTGACGGCGACAACACACCTGTTATCCAGGGTTCTGCCCTCGGCGGGCTGAACGGCGATCCCAAATGGGAAGAAAGGATCATAGAGCTGATGGCAGCCGTTGACACCTGGATTCCGCTGCCTCCGCGCGATGTGGACAAACCGTTCCTGATGCCTGTGGAAGACGTGTTCTCAATCACTGGCCGTGGTACAGTAGCCACAGGCCGCATTGAAACCGGTATCATCAAAACAGGTGAAGAAGTACAGATTATCGGACTTGGTGCTGAAGGCAAGAAATCAGTGGTTACCGGTGTGGAAATGTTCCGCAAGATTCTGGACGAAGGCCAGGCAGGTGACAACGTAGGTTTGCTGCTTCGCGGTATCGACAAAGACGAAATCAAACGTGGTATGGTTATCTCTCACCCGGGTAAAGTGAAACCTCACTCCAAATTCAAGGCCGAGGTTTACATCCTGAAGAAAGAAGAAGGCGGACGTCACACTCCGTTCCACGACCACTACCGTCCTCAGTTCTACATCCGTACGCTCGACGTAACNNAAATGGTGATGCCCGGTGACAACGTAACCATCGAGGTGGATCTGATCTATCCGGTAGCATGTAACGTGGGTCTTCGTTTCGCTATCCGCGAAGGTGGCCGCACGGTAGGTGCAGGACAGATCACTGAGTTGATCGACTAAAACGTAACCCACAATCCCTCATGGGGGACCAGGGGTTCACAAATAACAGATTTCCCTCCAACAACCCTCCCTTCGGGGAGGGACGGGGAGGGTATCTCATACGGGTCTAGCTCAGTTGGTAGAGCACTGGTCTCCAAAACCAGGTGTCGGGAGTTCGAGTCTCTCGACCCGTGCACAAACGATCCGAATTAAATGAAAAAAATAGTTGCATATTTAAAGGATGCTTATAATGAATTGGTTTATAAAGTATCCTGGCCAACGAGAGAGGAACTCTCCGGCAGCACGGTAATTGTATTGATAGCTTCCCTTATAATTGCCCTTATCGTGTTCGGGATGGATTCTCTTTTTGAGTGGATTCTGAAACTCCTCTACGGTATTTTATAAATTCTGAACTGAGAGATTATGACTGAAGAGAGAAAAAAATGGTACGTTCTGCGTGCTGTTAGTGGAAAAGAAAGTAAAGTCAAAGAGTATCTTGAGTCAGAAATTAAAAAAACCGATTTAGGAAAGTACATTTCTCAAGTTCTCATCCCCACAGAAAAGACTTATACTGTACGCAACGGAAAGAAAGTGATGAAAGAACGCGCTTATCTTCCCGGATACGTATTGATTGAGGCTGAGCTGACGGGCGATGTGATTCACGAACTGAAGAATATCAATTACGTGGCAGGTTTCCTGCCCAACACCACATCACCCCAACCCTTGCGGGAATCGGAGGTGAAACGTATCCTTGGTACGATGGATGAGCTGGAAGAAGCCGGTGATGAGATGGATATGAAATACTACGTGGGTGAAAACGTGAAGGTGATTAGCGGTCCCTTCAGCAGTTTCTCCGGTGTGGTCGAGGAAGTGAACGACGAGAGAAAGAAGCTCAAAGTGATGGTGAAAATTTTCGGAAGAAAACAACTCCTCGAGTTGAGTTATATGCAAGTAGAGAAAGAATAGTCAGCAATTTGGTTACGCAGATTCTGTAAGTTCTTGAATGTGTTTCGAAAACCGTAATTAATTAAAATCAAGAAAATGGCTAAAGAAGTTGCCGGACAACTAAAATTACAAATCAAAGGAGGAGCTGCAAATCCATCTCCCCCGGTAGGACCCGCGCTGGGTTCCAAAGGGATCAACATCATGGAGTTTTGCAAGCAATTCAATGCCAGAACTCAGGACAAAGCCGGTAAAGTGTTGCCTGTGGTAATCACTTACTATACCGACAAGTCTTTTGATTTTATTGTTAAGACACCACCGGTTGCAATTCAGTTATTGGAAGTCAGCAAACAAAAAGGAGGTTCGGCAGAACCCAATCGAAAGAAAGTGGCGGAAGTTACCTGGGAACAGGTACAAACCATTGCCGAAGAAAAAATGACCGATTTGAACTGCTTCACACTTGAATCAGCAATGAAAATGGTAGCCGGAACGGCTCGGAGCATGGGTATCACAGTGAAGGGTGCCTTCCCTGAAATTATTAATTAATTAAACTTCAATTGAGAGATGAGTAAACTGACAAAAAATCAAAAGTTGGCTTTGAGCAAGATTGAAGTAGGGAAACCCTATACACTCAAAGAAGCGTCTGCCTTGGTAAAGGATATAACCAATACCAAGTTTGATGCATCTGTGGATATCGATGTACGCCTCGGCGTAGATCCGCGAAAAGCCAACCAGATGGTCAGAGGCGTAGTGTCTCTGCCCCACGGCACAGGAAAACAAGTAAGAGTTCTTGTATTATGTTCTCCAGAGGCTGAAGTCGACGCAAAAGAAGCGGGCGCAGACTATGTGGGACTCGATGAATATATCGATAAAATTAAAGGAGGCTGGACCGATGTGGATGTGATCATCACACAACCGCAGATCATGGGTAAGATTGGTGCACTGGGCCGTATTTTAGGGCCTCGCGGACTGATGCCGAACCCCAAGAGCGGCACTGTTACGCCCGACGTGGCCAAAGCCGTGCGGGAAGTAAAGCAGGGAAAGATCGACTTTAAAGTAGACAAAACCGGTATTATTCACACCTCTATTGGAAAAGTATCTTTTACGCCCGAACAGATTCGAGACAACGCAAAAGAATTTATTCAAACGTTGATCAAATTAAAACCGACAGCGGCAAAAGGTACCTATATCAGGAGTATTTTCCTTTCCAGCACGATGAGTCCCGGCATCAAAGTGGACCCCAAATCGGCAGAAGAATCCAATTAACAGAAAAGATCTATGAAGAAGGAAGATAAACAACTGATTATAGAACAGATAGCGACGAATCTTCAGGAGTATGAAAATTTCTATCTTGCCGACCTCGCCACATTGAATGCGGTGAAGACAAGCAATTTACGAAGAGAATGCTCCAAGGAGGATATCAAGCTGGTAGTGGTAAAAAATACCTTGTTGCAAAAAGCATTCGAATCGCTCGACAAGAATTATGAAGAGCTGTATCCCATATTAAAAGGGAACACCGCCATCATGTTCTCGAACGTGGCGAATGCTCCTGCCAAGCTCATTGATAAGTTTAAAGCAGACAAAGTACCCTCCTTCAAGGGTGCCTATGTGCAGGAGAGTTTCTTCATCGGCCCCAAGGCGTTGCAGGATCTCGTGAACATCAAGAGCAAGACAGAGCTTATTGGAGATGTGATCGCACTGTTGCAGTCACCTGCAAAGAATGTGATATCAGCGCTCCAATCCGGCGGAACAATACTCCATGGAGTATTGAAAACGTTGTCGGAGAAAGAACATTCTCATTAAGCAAAACGAGCAGAAGGCAAGTTTACTTGCTTTATGCCGTTGCGAGAGAATGTAGAAGATTTCAAAATTAATGTGCATACAACAAACAGAATTAGTAATCAATTTAAACAAATACAAAAATGGCAGACTTAAAAAAATTTGCTGAAGAATTAGTTAACTTAACAGTGAAAGAAGTTAACGAACTGGCTGAAATTTTAAAAACGGAATATGGTATTGAGCCGGCTGCAGCAGCAGTAGCAGTGGCCGCCGGGCCTGCAGTTGCAGAGGCAGCAGTAGAAGAGCAAACCGCATTCGACGTGATCCTGAAAGGTGCCGGTTCGGCTAAGCTGGCTGTAGTAAAGGCAGTGAAAGAACTGACAGGACTCGGCTTGAAAGAAGCCAAAGACTTAGTGGACGGAGCTCCCAGCGAATTGAAAAAAGGTGTAACAAAAGACGAAGCGGATGCTTTGAAAAAACAACTTGAAGAGGCTGGAGCAGAAGTTGAACTTAAATAACATTTACCTAAATTAGGTTAATATGGTTAGGAATCTTCTTCCGGAAGATTCTTAACCTTTTGTGTCAATATATATTAGGTTCCAAAACTCATTTCCATGTCTTCAAATAACGCCAACCAAAGAATAAATTTCGCGTCGATTAATAATCCGCTCGATTTCCCAGATTTTCTGGAAGTACAGTTGAAATCGTTTCAGGATTTTATTCAACTTGACGCCCCCCCCGAAAGTAGAAAAAATGAAGGATTGTATAAGGTTTTTACGGAGAACTTCCCCATTGCAGATACCCGTAATAATTTCGTCCTTGAATTTTTGGATTACTATGTAGATCCTCCCCGTTATAGCATTGAGGAGTGTGTTGACAGAGGACTCACCTATAGCGTTCCGCTAAAGGCGAAGCTTTATTTGTACTGCACCGACCCCGATCACGAAGACTTTACGCCCGTCATACAGGATGTTTATCTGGGTACCATTCCCTACATGACCGAAAAGGGAACATTTGTGATCAACGGAGCCGAGCGTGTGATTGTATCACAGTTGCATCGTTCTCCCGGCGTATTTTTCGGACAGAGCCTGCATGCCAACGGCACGGTACTGTATTCTGCCCGCATCATTCCGTTCAAAGGATCATGGATTGAGTTCGCAACCGATATCAACAGTGTGATGTATGCGTACATCGACCGAAAAAAGAAATTACCTGTAACCACACTGCTGCGTGCCATCGGTTTCGAGAGCGATAAAGATATCCTCGAGATCTTTGACCTGGCAGAAGAGGTGAAGGTGAACAAAAGCAACCTCAAGAAAGTTGTCGGACGCAAATTGGCTGCCCGTGTACTGAAATCATGGATGGAAGATTTCGTGGACGAAGACACCGGTGAGGTGACTTCCATTGAAAGAAACGAAGTAATCATCGAAAGGGAGACCATCCTCGAAGCGGACCACATGGACAACATCATCGAATCGGGTGTGTCCTCCATTCTGCTTCACAAGGAAACCGCCAACACGTCCGACTACTCCATCATCTACAATACCCTGCAGAAGGACCCGAGCAACTCGGAGATTGATGCCATCCGCCACATCTACCGCCAGCTACGCAGCGCCGAGCCTGCAGACGACTCAAGCGCACGCGAGGTAATCAACAACCTCTTCTTCTCTGAAAAGAGATACGATCTGGGCGACGTGGGCCGTTACAGAATCAACAAAAAACTCAATCTCAATATTGATGTCGATATACGGGTGTTGACCAAGGAAGACATTATCGAGATCATCAAGTACCTTATCGAGCTGATCAACTCCAAGGCAGTGGTGGACGATATCGACCACCTCAGCAACAGGCGTGTACGCACGGTAGGTGAACAATTATATACCCAGTTCGGGGTAGGGCTGAACCGTATGGCACGTATTATCCGCGAACGGATGAACGTGCGCGACAATGAAGTCTTCACACCCATCGACCTGATCAACGCGAAAACCATTTCCTCGGTAATCAACACATTCTTTGGCACCAATGCGCTTTCGCAGTTTATGGATCAGACGAACCCGCTGGCCGAAATCACCCACAAGCGTCGTCTGTCGGCTCTCGGCCCCGGTGGGCTCTCCCGTGAACGTGCCGGCTTTGAAGTGCGTGACGTACACTACACGCATTACGGACGTCTTTGTCCCATCGAAACCCCGGAAGGTCCCAACATCGGACTGATCTCCTCGCTATGCGTATACGCAAAGATCAACGACCTGGGATTCATTGAGACTCCTTACCGCAAAGCTGAAAATGGCATTGTGAACATCAAGAACGAAGAAGTCATTTACCTTGCGGCAGAAGAAGAAGAGAAAAAAATCATTGCCCAGGGAAATGCTCCACTCGACGAGAAGGGACATTTTATAAACCCACGCGTGAAGGCGCGTCAGGATGCCGACTATCCGGTGATCGCCCCGGAAGAGGTTGAGCTCATGGATGTATCACCCATGCAAATCGCTTCCATCGCCGCCTCGCTGATTCCCTTCCTGGAACATGATGATGCCAACCGCGCCCTGATGGGATCGAACATGATGCGCCAGGCTGTGCCACTGATGCGAACAGAGTCTCCCATCGTCGGCACCGGCATTGAAGGACAACTCATCAAAGACTCCCGTTCGCAGATCATGGCCGAAGGTGACGGTGAGATCACCTATGTGGACTCCACCACCATCAAGATCAAATATAACAGAACGGAAGAGGAAGAGTTTACCAGTTTCGATGATGCAGTGAAAACCTACTCCATCCCGAAATTCCGTAAGACTAACCAAAACACCACCATCGACCTGCGTCCTATTTGTAAAGTGGGACAGAAGGTGAAGGCCGGTGAGATTCTTACCGAAGGATATGCTACGCAAGAGGGTGAACTTGCACTGGGCAAAAACCTGAAAGTGGCGTTCATGCCCTGGAAAGGATACAACTTCGAAGATGCCATCGTATTAAATGAGCGGATGGTGAGTGACGATGTATTCACTTCCGTGCACATGGAAGAGTTCTCTCTGGAAGTGCGTGAAACAAAGCGCGGACTGGAAGAACTGACATCCGACATTCCCAACGTGAGCGAAGAGGCCACAAAGGATCTCGATGAAAAAGGAATTGTGCGGGTGGGAGCCCGCATCAAACCGGGAGACATCCTCATCGGCAAGATCACACCCAAGGGAGAATCGGATCCTTCGCCCGAAGAAAAACTGCTTCGTGCCATCTTCGGTGATAAGGCAGGCGATGTGAAGGATGCTTCTCTGAAAGCTTCACCCTCACTCAAAGGGGTTGTCGTGCATACCAACCTCTTCTCCAAGGCTTCCAAGAAAGGGAAAACAAAGCTTTCGAGCAAAGCACTTCTTCCCAAACTCGACGAAGAGTATGAAGTTAAAATGGATGAGCTGAGAAAGGTACTGATCGATAAACTGCTGATGCTGACCGATGGCAAAACATCGGCTGGCGTGAAGGATTACACCAACATGGACATCGTACCCAAAGGTGCGAAGTTTACGCAAAAGGTACTGAGCGACATCGATTTCCAATCGGTTCAGTTGAACAAATGGACTGCCGACAGCCACAAGAACGAACTCATCCGCGCCACGGTAATTAATTACCTGCGTCGATACAAAGAGTTGGATGCGGAATTGAAACGCAAACGTTTCGACTTCACCATCGGCGACGAGCTTCCTTCGGGCATTATGCAGATCGCCAAGGTATATGTGGCCAAGAAACGGAAAATACAAGTGGGCGACAAAATGGCAGGACGCCACGGAAACAAAGGTATTGTTTCCCGTATCGTGCGCCAGGAAGACATGCCTTTCCTTGCCGATGGCACACCGGTTGACATCGTTCTGAACCCGCTGGGTGTACCTTCGCGTATGAACCTGGGACAGATCTTTGAGACTGTACTCGGATGGGCAGGAAAAGAACTCGGCGTTAAATTCGCCACCCCCATCTTCGACGGCGCCTCACTGGACGACCTCACCGTATGGACAAACAAAGCAAAAGTCCCGGCCTATGGTAAATCGTACCTGTACGATGGAGGAACAGGAGAACGTTTCGACCAACCGGCAACAGTGGGTATCATCTATATGCTCAAACTCGGACACATGGTGGAAGACAAGATGCATGCACGCTCCATCGGGCCCTATTCACTCATCACACAACAGCCGTTGGGTGGTAAGGCACAGTTCGGAGGACAGCGATTCGGAGAAATGGAGGTCTGGGCACTCGAGGCATTCGGTGCGGCCCATATCCTGCAGGAGATCCTCACCGTGAAGTCCGACGACGTGGTAGGCCGTTCCAAGGCGTACGAATCCATCGTGAAAGGGGAACCCATGCCGCCGGCAGGAATACCCGAATCGTTGAACGTGCTGCTTCACGAACTGAAAGGATTGGGACTCAATATCAGTCTCGATTAAATTGATTTGTGGATTTGTAGATTTGCTGATGTATAATTTTTCAATCATCACATCAACATGTCATCGAATCATCACATTCGTCTATTTAGCACATTAAACATTACAACTCTTTATACAGATTATATATATGGCATTTAGAAAAGACAACAAAATAAAGAGTAGCTTTTCAAAAATTACAATTGGGCTGGCGTCGCCGGAACAAATTCTGGAAAACTCTTTCGGTGAAGTGTTGAAACCCGAAACCATCAACTACCGAACCTACAAGCCTGAGCGTGACGGTTTGTTCTGTGAACGTATTTTCGGGCCCGTCAAAGACTACGAATGTCATTGTGGAAAATACAAACGTATTCGCTACAAAGGCATCGTGTGCGACCGTTGCGGTGTGGAAGTAACCGAGAAAAAAGTACGTCGTGAACGCACCGGACACATTCATCTGGTTGTCCCCGTAGCCCATATCTGGTATTTCAGGTCGTTGCCCAACAAAATTGGTTATCTGTTGGGAATTCCTACAAAGAAACTGGATACCATCATCTATTACGAACGTTATGTGGTGATACAGGCAGGCGCCCTCGAAGAAAAGGTGGCCGAAAAAGACCTGCTCACCGAAGAAGAATATCTGGATCTGTTGGAGACATTGCCCAAGGAAAACCAGATGCTTGAAGACAGCGATCCCAATAAGTTCATCGCCAAAATGGGGGCTGAGGCCATCCTCGACCTGCTGGAGAGGCTGAATCTCGACAAGCTGGCCAATCAGTTGCGTCACCGTGCCAGCACCGACACCTCACAGCAGCGCAAGAACGAAGCGCTCAAGCAGCTGCAGGTAGTGGAAGCTTTCCGCGGATCAAAGAACATCAACAAGCCGGAATGGATGATCATGAAAGTGATTCCCGTGATCCCGCCCGATCTGCGGCCACTGGTACCCCTGGATGGGGGCCGTTTTGCCACATCCGACCTGAATGACCTCTATCGTCGTGTCATCATCCGCAACAACCGGTTGAAACGATTGATCGACATCAAGGCACCGGATGTGATCCTGCGCAATGAGAAACGCATGTTGCAGGAGGCTGTGGACTCTCTGTTCGACAACTCACGCAAGTCGAGTGCCATCAAGACCGAGTCGAACCGTCCACTGAAATCACTCTCCGACAGTCTGAAGGGGAAACAGGGACGTTTCCGCCAGAACCTGCTCGGTAAACGTGTGGACTACTCGGCCCGTTCCGTGATTGTGGTCGGTCCCGAGCTAAAGATGCACGAATGTGGTCTTCCCAAGGATATGGCTGCCGAACTCTATAAGCCGTTCATCATCCGGAAACTCATTGAAAGAGGAATTGTAAAAACGGTGAAGTCGGCCAAGAAGATCGTCGACCGCAAAGAACCGGTGGTATATGATATCCTGGAGTATGTGATGAAAGGGCATCCCGTACTGCTGAACCGTGCCCCTACCCTGCACCGTCTGGGTATCCAGGCATTTCAGCCCAAGCTGATTGAAGGAAAGGCCATTCAGTTGCATCCGTTGGCGTGTACGGCGTTCAATGCCGACTTCGACGGTGACCAGATGGCTGTACACCTCCCGCTGGGAAATGAAGCCATCCTGGAGGCACAGCTGCTGATGCTGGCCTCGCACAACATCCTCAACCCCGCCAATGGCGCTCCCATCACCGTTCCTTCACAGGACATGGTGCTCGGATTGTATTACATCACGAAAATACGTCCGGGAGCAAAGGGTGAAGGGATGACCTTCTACGGTGAAGAGGAAGCCATCATCGCCTACAATGAAAAGAAGGTAGATATTCATGCGCTGGTGAAAGTGATTGTGGACGACATCGACGAGGAGGGAAATCCNNGTCCGCAAGATGCACGAAACTTCCGTAGGTCGTGTAATCACCAACGAAGCCATCCCCAAAGAGGTGGGTTACATCAATGAACTTCTCTCCAAGAAGTCGCTGCGCGATATCATTGGCAAGGTGATCAAGACCTGTGGTGTGGCCCGCACGGCACAATATCTCGACGACATCAAGGATCTGGGTTACACCATGGCCTTCAAGGGCGGACTCTCGTTCAACCTGGAAGATGTAATCATTCCGGAAGAGAAGGAAACGCTCATCCAGGAAGGATATGCCGAGGTGGAGCAGATCATGGAAAATTATAACATGGGATTCATCACCTATAACGAGCGTTACAACCAGATCATCGACACATGGACCCATATCAACTCCAAGTTGTCGAATATTCTGATGAAGCAGCTCTCGGAAGATGACCAGGGATTCAATTCGGTATACATGATGCTCGACTCCGGCGCCCGTGGTTCCCGCGAGCAGATCCGTCAGCTGTCGGGTATGCGCGGACTGATGGCCAAGCCGCAAAAGAGTGGTGCCGAAGGGGCACAGATTATTGAGAACCCCATTCTCGCGAACTTCAAGGAAGGTCTTTCGGTGCTGGAGTATTTTATCTCTACCCACGGTGCCCGTAAGGGTCTTGNNTTATCTGACCCGTCGTCTGGTTGATGTTTCGCAGGACGTGATCATCAACGAGGAAGACTGCGGCACGTTGCGCGGACTTGTGGCTACGGCCATCAGAAACAACGACGAGGTGATTGCTTCACTTTACGAACGTATCCTGGGTCGTGTTTCGGTACACGATGTACAACACCCCAATACAGGAGAGATTCTGGTGAATTCCGGAGAAGAGATTACCGAGGATATCGCCAGCAAGATTGACGAATCGCCCATTGAACGTGTCGAGATTCGCTCGGTACTTACCTGTGAATCGCACCACGGTGTCTGTGCGAAGTGCTACGGCAGGAACCTGGCCACCGGAAGGATGGTACAAAAGGGTGAAGCCGTGGGTGTAATTGCTGCACAGTCTATCGGGGAACCGGGAACACAGCTTACACTGCGTACCTTCCACGTGGGAGGTATTGCTTCAAACATCGCGACGGAAAACCGCATCATCACCAAATACGATGGCGTTGTGGAATTCGACGAGTTGCGCTTCGTGGAAACAACCGACAGCGAAGGTAAACCTTACAAGGTTGTCGTGAGTCGTCTCGTGGAAATGCGCATCATTGACCACAACACGAAAATTGTACTGGTATCGCACAACATTCCCTATGGCTCCAAGCTCTATTTCAACGAGGGAGACAAGGTGCAGAAGGGTGACCTCATCTGCGAATGGGATCCTTTCAATGCCGTGATCGTTTCGGAAGCAACCGGAAAGATCCGCTTCGAAAACTTCACCGAAAATATGACCTACAAGGTAGAATCGGACGAACAGACCGGCTTGAAGGAAAAGGTNNCCGCTGGGTTCACACATTGTGAAAAACGAGAACGATGACATCAAGGCTGGAGATACACTGGTGAAGATCCCGCGTGCCGTAGGCAAAGCAGGTGACATCACGGGAGGTCTTCCACGTGTGACTGAATTGTTTGAAGCCCGTAACCCGTCCAATCCGGCCGTGGTTGCAGAAATCGACGGCGAAGTGTCGTATGGTAAGATCAAACGGGGTAACCAGGAGATCTCNNGTTACCTCCAAGACAGGTGAGACCAAGAAGTACATGGTTCCGTTGTCCAAACAGATACTGGTACAGGAGAACGACTATATCCGTGCGGGGATGCACCTCTCCGACGGTGCCACCACACCTTCCGACATTCTGGCCATCATGGGGCCGACTGCCGTACAGGAATACATTGTAAATGAAGTACAGGATGTATACCGTCTGCAGGGTGTGAAGATCANNTGATGCGCAAGGTGGAAATTATCGATCCGGGTGATACCCGTTTCCTCGAACAGCAGCTGGTCGACAAGCACGAGATGATGGAAGAGAACGACCGCATCTGGGGCAAGAAGGTGATCATGGATGCCGGCGACTCGCAGATATTTGAACCGGGACAGATTGTGACCGTGCGCAAACTGCGTGACGAGAACAGCTCGCTGAAACGACGCGACCTGAAAACGGTGGAGGCACGCGATGCCATTCCTGCAACAGCCAATCAGGTACTGCAGGGGATCACCCGCGCTGCGCTTCAGACAACCAGCTTCATGTCAGCCGCTTCCTTCCAGGAAACGACCAAGGTGTTGAACGATGCTGCCATCAATGGCAAAACCGACACACTGGAAGGACTGAAAGAGAATGTGATCTGCGGACACCTCATCCCTGCCGGTACCGGTCAGCGTGAGTTCGACAAGCTCGTGGTAGGTTCACGTGACGACTTTGAGAAGCTGAACGCCAACAAACGCAGCAACCTGTTCCAGGAAGCAGCGGTGGAAGAATAATTTTCATACACACCGATATTTTAAAAGCCGCGCCGGCAATGATCCGGCGCGGTTTTTTTGTCAGATGCTCGTTCATGTGTCCATGAAACTGTACTTTCGTTGGGCATGATTAATCAAAGTTGTACTTTAGATATTCATGATAAAACAAAGCTCAACTTTAGATATTCATGCAAAATTCGCATCTTTATAGCGTTAAATATAGAAGGTAAAAAGTATGAAATTTATTGTCCGGTCGATTTTTTCAGGTAATCGTAAATTGCCTGCTGTGCGCGTATGGGAGTATCTTCGGGTAAAAGCGTATCGCTCTTAAACACATTGTTCAGGTTTTCATCTACCCACACCGCACTCTGGTTATCGGCAAGCTGGATATTGAGAATATCGATGATCTGCCGTTTCAGCGGTTCCGAGTAGACCGGGAAGGCCACCTCTATGCGGCGGTGCAGGTTACGTTCCATCCAGTCGGCAGAAGTCAGATAGATACTTTCTTCACCCCCGTTAAAGAAATACCATACCCGGGCATGTTCCAGGTAGGCATCTACAATGCGGGTCACCGATATGTTTTTGCTGAAAGGCTGGTTGGGTATCAGGCAACAGATGCCGCGGATAATCAGGTCGATCTTTACACCCGCCTCACTGGCCCTATAGAGTGCATTGATCATCCCTTTGTCTTCGAGACTGTTCATCTTCAGGATGATCCGGCCAATTCCTCCCTCTTTTACATGCGCAATCTCCCGTTCGATCATTTGGTGAATACCGGGAAGCATGTTAAACTGTGTGACCAGCAGATGTTGAAAGTCGTGCGTATGTGGTTTTCCTTCCAGGACACGGAACACCTCGTCGATGTCTTTGATAATTTCCTTGTTCGATGTCAGCAAACCTTTGTCGGAATAGATGCGGGCGGTTTTTTCGTTGAAGTTACCGGTACCCAGATAGGCATATCCTTTTAAAGGATCGGCGGGATTGTTGCTACGCTTGCGCACATAGGCCAGCTTGGCATGCACCTTCAGTCCGGGCAAACTATAGATGATCTTCACACCGGCCTGCTGCATCAGTTCGGAGGAGAGAAAGTTGTTCTCCTCATCGAAGCGGGCTTTGAGTTCCACAAACACGGTCACTCTCTTACCATTCTTCGCGGCACTGATCAGGCTGTTGATCACGGCCGAGTTTTCAGCCACCCGGTATTGCGTCACCTTTATTTCGATCACCTTCGGGTCGAATGCAGCCTGCATCAGGAAGCGCAACAGATAGTCGAACGACTGGTACGGGAAATGTAAAAGTACATCCTGCTTCCTCAGTACACGCAGGATGGAAGTATTCGACTCCAACTCCGGCACACGCAACGGCTGCGGCAGCTTCTGTTTTAACGAATCGCCCACCGGATTGGGCAGACTGGCCAGGTCGGCCAAGTTCAGATAACGGCCCGAAGGCAGAAGTTCCTCCTCTTCAATCTCGTACGCTTCGCACAGATAACGCAGAAAATAGTCAGGCATATCTTTGTCGTACTGAAACCTTGTTACTGCGCCAATCTTCCTTTTCCGTACCTTGCGCAGTATTTTTTCGGCAATATCTTTCTGATCCTCATCCTCCAGTGAGAAGTCGGCATCGCGCGATATCTTGATGCTGAAACAATCCACAATCTCGTATCCGGGAAAAACACTTTGCATATTCGCCTTGATCACATCGTCGATAAACATGATGTAGTAGTTTCCTCCATTTACGGGTAATTCAATGAAACGGGGTATCTTCGTATAGGGAATCTTCATGATGGCATAGGTATAACTCAGGCCATCCGCATCTTTTTTCTTCCTCTTTTTCAGCAAGCTGATAACCTGGTAAATGCGACCATCCTGAATAAATGAATGGATATCGTCCTTCATGATAACCATCGGCTGCAGATAAGGAAATACCTCTTCATTAAAATATTTTTCCACGTAGGCACGGTGAAAAGGTTCCACCTCATCTGTCTGGTACAACACAATACCGTTTCGTTTAAGTTCAGGCAATATCATGTTGTTGAATATCGCATAATACTCTTTCTCCTGGGCAGTTACTTCACTGTTGATCTGTACGATGGTTCTCATTGCCTCTTCAACCGACTCCTCCCGTTTAATTCTCTCCAGCAGGGAGCTGTGGTAACCCGAGACACGGATCTTGTAGAACTCTTCCAGATTGGATGAGTAGATGGAGAGGAATTTAATCCGCTCATAGACGGGAAGCCGTTCGTCTTTTGCCTCCAGTAATACCCGGTAGTTAAAAGAGAGCCAGCTGATATCGCGTTTAAAGTACCTGTACTGATTATTTTCCATAGATCATGTTTCGTAACTTTTTAAACTTCAAAAATACAAAGTTTGTTCGAATAAAAAACTGAAATAATTTACCTTTGCTACAAACGGGATGTAAAAGATGAAAAAAATAGGATTGCTGTCTGACACACACGGGTATTGGGATGACAAGTTTGAGACTTATTTCGCGTCGTGCGACGAAATATGGCATGCCGGCGATATTGGTTCCATAGAGCTTGCTGGCCGCTTTGAAGCGTTGAAGCCCTTCCGCGCCGTGTATGGCAACATCGACGATTACAAAACCCGTGTCGTCTATCCGCAAACCCTGCGTTTTACCATTGAAAACGTAGAGGTACTGATGACACATATCGGGGGTTACCCGGGTCATTATGATCCCTCCATTCGCGCACAGCTCCTTGCCCGTCCACCAAAATTGTTTATCTCCGGTCATTCGCACATTCTGAAGGTGATGTACGATAAAAAGCTGGAATGCCTGCACATGAACCCCGGTGCCGCGGGAAAGTATGGCTTTCACCGTGTACGCACGCTGCTCCGTTTTGTACTGGATGCAGGTGACATCAGAGATCTGGAAGTGATTGAGATAGGAAAGCAGGAATAGAATAAATTGGAAATATTATTGTCAAATGTTTCACTTGAAAACTGAGAGTAGGATACCACCTGCTCCCACGATCATCAGCAGGATGCCGATGGTCCTGTTAAGCAGGATCAAACCCCTGCGGTCGAAATGTTTCCGCAACCGTGACACCAAGGTGGCGAGCAAAAACCACCATGTTAATGCCGCTACAAGAAACGAAACCAGCCCGGCAATGAGCGACGCCGTTCCGTCGATCAGGGGATTAAATGAAAAGCGTGCGTAAAGTCCCACAAACACAAGAATGATCGCGGCGTTGGAAATGGTGAGTAGAAAGGCCGAGATAAAATCTTTCAGATACTGTGTTTCACCAGCTATTCTGTCGGGTTTCCACCCTCTCAGCGGATTGGTGCGAAACACGCCAATCCCGAAAAAAATCAAGACGATGCTTCCCAACACCTGCAACCCGCTTTCATATTCCGTTAGGAAGTCTGATACAAGACTCAACCCGATGAGCGTAATCGTGGCATAAATAAAGTCAGATAGCGCTGCTCCCAACCCGGTGACAAAACCATGCCACCATCCCCGGTTGAGTGTGCGCTGGATGGTGAGCATATTAATTGGTCCCATGGGCGAGGAGACCAGGAATCCGATGAGAAAACCTTTGGCGATGGTTTCAAACATAAATCGTACTGTTTCCGGCAATGAATCGATGATTGTTCAGCCGCAAAGATACGCCCAATCTGAAAACGAACAAAATGAGTTTTAGTTTTCATTTCACCTGCTTGGAAATGCCTCGATTTTCATGTACTTTTGTATATCCAAATAAAAGAGATATGATTTCATTTTTCCGTACCCCATCCCAAAGCGTGATCGCAGTAGAATCGGCTTCGGCTTTTTCTCCCGAAACAGTTGAGAAGCTGACCTGGCTTTTCGGAAACGCGGTACCGCTCAACACAGAGACGATCCCCTCCCCCTTCATCGGTCCGCGCAGGGAGATGATCACTCCCTGGAGTACCTGCGCCGTGGAAATCACCCAGAATATGGGCATCGAAGGCATCGCCCGCATCGAGGAATATACGCCAATGCCCGAAGATGCCCCTTTCGATTTCGATCCGATGCTGCAAAGAAAATACGAAAGCCTCGACCGGACACTTTTCACCATCGACAAACAACCCGAAGAAATCCTTTATATCGATGACATTGCGGCATACAACAACACGGAAGGGCTCGCACTGAGTGAAGATGAGATTGAATACCTGAACGGCGTAAGCCGCAAAATGGGACGCAAGCTGACCGACAGCGAGGTATTCGGCTTCTCGCAGGTAAACTCGGAGCACTGCCGGCACAAGATCTTCAACGGAAAATTCATTATCGACGGAGAGGAAAAAGAACTCTCCCTGTTTCAACTGATCAAACGCACCTCGCAGATCAACCCCAACAGCCTCATCTCCGCATATAAAGACAACGTGGCTTTCGTGCAGGGGCCGGTGATTGAGCAATTTGCTCCTGCGTGCGGCGACAAGCCCGATTTTTTTCAGACTACAGAGGTGGAGAGCGTGCTCTCGCTCAAAGCCGAAACCCATAATTTCCCCACCACCGTGGAACCATTTAACGGTGCCTCCACCGGAACGGGCGGAGAAATCCGCGACCGGCTTGCCGGTGGCAAGGGGTCGTTGCCCGTGGCCGGAACGGCCATCTACATGACCGCCTACCCCCGCCTGGAAGAAGGCCGCGTATGGGAACAGTCAGTTCCACCGCGCAAATGGCTCTACCAGACGCCGGAACAAATACTGATCAAAGCCTCCAACGGAGCTTCCGACTTTGGCAACAAATTCGGACAACCGCTGATCTGCGGCTCGGTACTTACCTTTGAACATGCCGAGAACTACAAGAAGTTTGGCTATGACAAGGTAATCATGCTTGCCGGGGGCGTGGGCTACGCCAACAAGCGCGATGCCCGCAAGGGAGACCCGCGCAGCGGTGAGAAGGTGGTGGTGCTGGGGGGCGACAACTACCGCATCGGCATGGGCGGCGGTGCCGTATCTTCGGTCAATACGGGAGAGTATTCCTCAGGCATTGAGCTGAATGCGGTGCAGCGGGCCAACCCCGAGATGCAAAAACGGGTGGCCAACGTGATTCGCTCTCTGGCGGAATCGGAAGAGAATCCCATCGTCTCCATCCACGACCATGGTGCCGGAGGTCATCTGAACTGCCTCTCCGAGTTGGTAGAAAAAACAGGTGGAGTCATCGATATCGACAAGCTTCCTGTGGGCGACAAAACCCTCTCTGCGAAGGAGATCATCGGCAACGAAAGCCAGGAGCGCATGGGTCTCCTGGTGGAACAACAGGATATCGCACGCATAGAACGGATCGCTTCGCGCGAACGGGCACCCATGTACGTGGTGGGTGAAACCACCGACGACATGCGGTTCACCTTCCGCAAGCCAGGCGGCATCAATCCCATCGACATGGAACTGGATGATTTCTTCGGAAAACCGCCAGTGACCATCATGGAAGACAGCACCCTGGAAGAAACATTCAGCGCTCCTGCATACAACCCGGAACAGCTGGGAACCTATATCGAAAACGTGCTGAAGCTGGAAGCAGTGGCCTGCAAGGACTGGCTCACCAACAAGGTGGACCGTTCGGTAACCGGCAAGATTGCACGACAGCAGTGCCAGGGAGAGATTCAGCTGCCATTGAGCGATTGTGGCGCCATCGCACTCGATTACAAGGGATATGCTGGCATGGCTACCTCGCTCGGCCATGCACCCCAGGTGGCAATGATTGACCCGGCTGCCGGATCGGTGATGGCCGTGGCCGAAGCGCTGACAAACATTGTTTTTGCGCCGCTCACCCACGGGTTACAGGGAGTATCCCTCAGTGCCAACTGGATGTGGCCCTGTCGCAATCCGGGCGAAGATGCACGTCTTTATAAGGCGGTGGAAGCCTGCTCGGAATTTGCCGGTGAACTGGGCATCAATATTCCTACCGGAAAGGATTCGCTTTCCATGACACAGAAATATGGAGACGACAAGGTTTTCTCTCCCGGCACAGTCATCATCTCGGCAGCTGCCGAAGTAAAAAATATCCGCAGAATTGTCACACCCGTGCTGGCCTACATCAAAGGTACTTATCTCTACTATATCGATTTCTCATTCGATCCGTTCAAGCTGGGAGGATCTGCTTTTGCCCAGACAATGAGCAAGATTGGTGATGAGGCTCCCACCGTGACCGATACCGAGTACTTCAAGAACGCATTTGCCGCAATACAGGAGCTCACGAGCCGCGGCCTGATCCTTGCCGGACACGACATNNCCATGCTGGAGATGTGTTTTGCCAATCCGCAGGGGGGCCTTGAGGCACACCTCGACAAGATCCGGCATGCCGACCTGATCAAGATACTCTTTTCCGAAAATCCCGGTGTGCTCATTCAGGTAAAACATCATCGCCTGGTGGAAAAGATATTCGATGATTACGGGGTGGGATTTGCCATTGTGGCACGCCCCATCGAAGAGCGCAAGCTGATCATCGCCAAGGATGAATTCCGTCAGGAGTTTGATATTGACCATCTGCGCGACGTATGGTACAAAACCTCCTACCTGCTCGACAGGAAACAAAGCGGTGAGACCTGTGCATCTGAGCGTTTCACCCACTACAAACAACAGCCGCTTCAGTTCGACATCAAACCCTCTTTTACGGGCAGGATGGAGGATCTGGGATTGAATCCCAACCGCAAGGAACGGACAGGCCTCACTGCAGCGATCATCCGGGAGAAAGGCACCAATGGTGAGCGCGAAATGGCTTATTCACTTTATCTCGCTGGCTTTGATGTGAAGGATGTGCACATGACCGACCTCACCTCGGGCCGTGAGACCCTGGAAGATGTGCAGTTTGCAGTGTTCTGCGGCGGCTTCTCCAACTCCGATGTACTCGGTTCTGCCAAGGGATGGGCGGGCGGCTTCCGTTACAACGAAAAGGCAAAAAAGGCACTCGAAAACTTTTTTGCCCGGGAGGACACACTGAGTCTGGGCATCTGCAATGGCTGCCAGCTGCTGATGGAACTGGGACTTATTTTCCCGGAAAAGGGCGACAAGCATCCCAAAATGGAGCACAACCTGTCACACAAATTTGAGTCGACCTTCGTGAGTGTTGAAATCCCCAAAAACAATTCGGTGATGTTCGGATCGCTCGAAGGTACCAAAACAGGCATCTGGGTCGCACACGGCGAGGGACGTTTTGTGTTGCCGGAAGAAGCATCGACTTACAACATTTCCGCCAGATTTGTATACGACACCTATCCCGGTAATCCCAACGGATCGGACTATGCCACAGCAGCCCTGTGTTCGGCCGACGGCCGTCACCTGGCCATGATGCCACACCTGGAGCGCAGCATCTTCCCCTGGCAAAATGCATATTATCCGTTTNNAATGGGTAAAAAACAAGAAAAGCAATTGACGTGGCTGAGCCGGTTTTTGAATATATATTGAAGGTGCGCGACTATGAGTGCGATACGCAGGGGCATGTAAACAATGCCAATTATCAGCACTATTTCGAGATTACACGCCATGAGTTTCTGGAGAAGGTGGGATTAAATTTTCACCAACTCCACCTGCAGGGCATCGATGCGGTGGTGGCAAAAGTGGAGATCCGTTATAAGGTACCCCTGATAGGGATGGACAGTTTTAAATGTACCATCACCCGCATCGAAAGAGTGAATGTAAAGTATGTCTTTCATCAGGAAATAATCCGTCTGTCTGATCATGCAATCTGTGCCAAAGCAAAGATAGAGGTGGTAACCCTGGTGAATGGCAAACTATCGGATCCGGATGTCTTTGACGAAGCATTCAAAGATTACATCCGCTGAAAGCTGAAAGCTAATTTCTTGCTAACCGCTGGAAGCCCAAAGCTTCCACTAAAAAAGCTGATCGCTGAAAGCTGAAAGCTAATTTCC
>DFYK01000039.1:0-2837 GCA_002383605.1 Proteiniphilum sp. UBA4084
GCTTCCCGGTCGGGAGCAGATTTTTGCCCGCAGAGACAAGGAACGCACTTACATAGAGAAGCTGCTGCGCGAAGATCCCGAGTCGGCATTCACCAACGCCCGTTATGGATTTATTGCCGGTGGACTGAAAGAGACGCTCACCGAGAAAATTCATTTTGCCGAAAAAACAAAACTGCTCGACTCCATTGTCACAAACAAGTATCTTGGATTTCCACTCTTCTTCCTCTTCCTCTGGATCATGTTTGAGGCCACCTTTCGTCTGGGAAACTACCCGATGGAATGGATCGAGTGGCTGGTGGCAGCGCTGGGTAACCTGATCCGTGAAAATATGGCAGAAGGTCCCCTGAAGGCGCTCATCGTGGATGGTATCGTCGGCGGTGTGGGTGGCGTGATTGTGTTTCTGCCCAACATCGTGATCCTCTATCTGTTTATTGCATTTATGGAGGATTCCGGCTATATGGCCCGTGCCGCCTTCATCATGGATAAGCTGATGCACAAGATCGGGCTTCACGGGAAATCGTTTATTCCGCTCATCATGGGTTTTGGCTGCAATGTACCTGCCGTGATGGCAACCCGTACCATTGAAAGCCGGAGCAGCCGCATGATCACCATGCTCATTGTTCCGTTCATGTCCTGCAGCGCCCGACTGCCGGTTTACATTCTCTTTGTCGGAGCATTCTTCCCCGCCCGGGCGAGCCTCGTCCTGCTCGGACTGTATGCTTTCGGCATCCTGATTGCTGCTCTCACGGCACGACTGTTTCGCAGGACACTCTTTCGGGAGGAAGAGACACCTTTCGTGATGGAACTACCCCCCTACAGGATGCCTACGCCAAAAGCGATTGTCACACATATGTGGGACCGGTCGCGACAGTATCTCCAAAAGATGGGAGGCCCCATTCTGGTTGCCTCCATTGTGATCTGGTTTCTGGGCTATTTCCCGCAGGACAGAAAGCGGGAAGCCTCATTCAATTCACAGATCGCACAGGTTGAATCGCGGTATACCCAAAACGAAATCAACAAGAGCGAACGGGATATCCGACTGTCCGATATCGCTCATGCAAGGAATACCGCGCATCAGGAAAACTCCTATATTGGCAAAATTGGTAAGTTCATGGTACCCGTAATGCGACCGCTGGGATTCGACTGGAAAATATCGGTGAGCCTCCTCTCGGGGATGGCCGCCAAGGAGATTGTGATCAGCACCATGGGTGTGCTTTATGCGGGTGACAGTGAAGACCAGCAGTCGTTGCAAACCAGGTTGCAGGCCGAAACTTATCCCGACGGATATCCGGTCTTCACCCCGCTCGTGATCATCGGCTTCCTGCTCTTCGTACTGATTTATTTCCCCTGCATCGCAACCATCGCAGCGATCAAAGAGGAGTCTCACTCCTGGAAATGGGCTTTGTTCAGTGTCTTCTATTCCACGGGGCTGGCCTGGCTCATTGCCCTTGTGGTACATCAGGTTGGGAGCCTGTTCCTGTAGGAATCACGATAGGATAAACTTTTTACAGATTCTTTTTGTTTTAAGATTATGGATATACAACTTTTCATCGTCATCCTCATCGGGATTATTACGGGAATCATTCTCCTGCGACAGATCTATCACTTCTTTTTCATCCAGAAGGACCACACCCGCTGTGGCGGCTGTAATATGTGTGAGTTACCTCATAAAGAAAAAACGGAAGAAGTAATCTCCCGTTCCCATTGAGCGTTCTTTATCCATACTCAAATTTCCTCTCTCATATCAGTAAGCGTGCCAGCACCTCCAGGTTATCTGCCGAATCGGGTTTCTTTCCATCCGGCGTGTGCAGCATCTCAATTTCCTTTGCATACTTTTCATACACCTTGTGCTTCACGATCTTCATGGTGGAGTTGACCATCCCATTCTTCTCACTAAAGGGTTCCTCAATGATTGCAAAGGCAGTCGGGATCCAGCGGTAGGGAAAGAGTCCGTCGTGTTTTCCACCTTTCATATAGGCCGATATCTCTCCAGCAATAATCTGTGCAGCCTCGGCCGGGTCTGTGGTGCGCCGCTTCAGCGCATCCCGGTTCACCGTCAGCAGTGCCGTGGTGTAGGGGCTCTGGTTGTTGTGCAGCACACACTGGTCGATGTACTCCGATTTGGCAGTGATCGACTCCTCGATTCCTTCGGGAGAAAATTTCTCGCCGTCGTTGCTGATCAGCAGCGATTTGGTACGTCCCAACACGTAAAGATAGCCGTCCGAATCAAGGTAGCCCATATCGCCGGTACGGAGCCAACCATCGACAATGGTCTCTGCCGTCGCCTCCGGGTTCTTCCAGTAGCCCTTCATCACATTACCCCCTCTGATCAGGATCTCTCCCTTCTGTCCCACCGGCAGCGGGTTCATCGCGTCATCGCCAATGCGGATATCCATGCGGGGCATGGTCTTTCCCGAGGATCCCAACTTGTGTGCGGCAGCACAGTTGGCCGAGATGATGGGAGAGGCCTCCGAGAGGCCGTAACCCTGGTACATCGGGATACCGATGGCATAGAAGAAACGCTGCAACTCAATGTCGAGCAGTGCACCGCCACCGATGAAGTAAGCCAGGTTACTGGCAAAGTTCTGCCGTATCTTCGAGAAGATCATTTTATCATAGAAGGTGACCAGTGGTTTCAGCATTGCCCGCTTTCCCTTTCCCCGGTTATGGCCTTCACCGTTGTAGGCATATGCGACCTTCAGTCCCTGACGGAAAAGACGCCAGGCAATTTCGCCCTGCTTCTCAATTCCAGCCTCGATATTTTTTCGGAAGTTTGCAGCAAGCGCCGGTACACTCATCAACAGATGCGGGTTGATGGCCTTCATGCTTTTCGGCAC
>DFYK01000039.1:2891-7891 GCA_002383605.1 Proteiniphilum sp. UBA4084
TAATTGTCGTGCGACAGCATGATCCCCTTGGGGTTGGCTGTCGTTCCAGAAGTGTAGGAGATATTGGCCAGACTGTCGGGCTCCACAGCCGCCATCCGTTCTTCTATCTGTTTCCTGTCTGTCGCCAACAGTGCGTCACCCAGCGCCAGTACGGCATCGAAATAAATCTCATCTTCACCTTCCGTCTCTACCGGATCGAGCAGGATATAACGTTTTACCCTGGGGAGTTTCTCTTTCATGGGACGTAGCTTCGCGATCTGCTGATCGGAAGCCAGCACCATCACTGAATCGGAGTGGTTGATACGGAAGGTGATGTCCTGCTCTGTCTCCAGCTTTACCGACAGCGGCACACAGACCGCACCCGCATGAAGTATGCCCAGCTCACCCAAAACCCAGTTGCTCTTCCCCTCCGAGATGAGCGATACCCGTTCACCTGCCCTAAGCCCCAGCGCCATTAGACCTGCTGCAAAACGGATGGCATACTCCTGTACCTCAGCATAGGTGAGCGCAGTATATTCCGTCCCCTGACGTGCCTCATAGAGATAGGGCAACTCTCCATACTTTTTTACGGACTCTTTCAACAGAGTGATGATTGTTTTTCCCATAGGATACTTATTGATGATTAATTGATCCCAAAGTTATCACTTTTTTATCAGCCTTACCAGCCAATACCATAATCTTCCCCGTAGTTGCTGCTCCCACCCCAAAAGGTGCCATGTTCCCGGTCGAAATAAATGGCATTGAGGGGGCCGCTGGTATGACTGGAAAACTGTAATGAATAACCCATTTCATGGAGTTTCAAACGAACGGAATCGGGCGTATCCGCATTCAGCAAAAGCTGTCCCGGTCGTGGCATCCTGTCATCCATCTTCGTTCCACCCAGCGACAGCCAGAGTTGGTTGGAATTGATATTGGCGGCTTCGACCGCCTGCTGCACATTCATTCCAAATTCGACCATATTCAGAAAAAACTGTAACTGATTCTGTTCCTGTGTGTCTCCCCCCTGCACGGCAAACGACAAAAAAGGTTCACCGTTTTTCAGCGCCAGTGAAGGGGTGAGCGTCACTCTTGGCCTTTTTCCGGGTTCCAGCACATTGAAAGGATTCAATGATTCGTCAAGCACAAAACTCTGCAATCGCTGACTCATGCCAATACCGGTATTTCCGGCAATACAGGCGGGAGTCCAGCCACCGGACGGGGTCATGGAAACAATCCACCCTTCCGCATCAGCTGCCTGAATGGAGGTGGTTCCGCGCCAAAGACGGTCCATATAATCTGCATCGGGTTCCATCGACGAAATGGCATCATGTTTGGGCAAAAAATCACGTTTTTCGGATGGATTCGGATCGAAACCACGTTCTTTCAGAAGTTTCAAATAAAGGTTTTTCTTTCCCTCGAAAGGATAGGGATCACCCGGTCCCACCGAGGGGTTGTTCCTGTCGGCACGTATCTCCGAAGCCCGAATGCGTGCGTATGCTTTGCTCAAAAGTCCTTTGATGGGAATATCGGGACGAAAGGAGGGGTCACCGTAATAAAAATCGCGGTCTGCAAAAGCCATGTTCATGGTTTGATACAGGGTGTGGATGTACTGCGGACTGTTGTACCCCATACTTTTTAAATCGAAATTCTCCAGTATATTCAGGCTTTGCAGCATCGTCGGGCCCTGTGTCCATTGTTGCAGCTTGTATACATCGATTCCCTTGTAATTCACATACAAAGGCTCCTCTTCCACGGGATTCCACTGCGCCAGATCATCCATTGAGATCAGACCGCCCTGTTCACTAGAACCGCGGACAAATTCCCGGGCAATATCACCTTTGTAAAACCGGTCATATGCCGCCATAATCGCATCTTTGCGGTTTTTCCCCGCTTTCAGTGCCTGCTGTTCGGCATCGATCAGCTTCCGCAAGGTTTCCAGTAAATCCTGTTGTACAAAAATTTCTCCCACCACCGGCGTTTCCTGTGCTTCACCCGGATGGGTAATAAAGAGCTCCCTGCTATATTTCCACTCCTTTAAAAGTTCCTTGTTGCGGGCTACGCTCGCGACAAACGAATGATCAGCCGGAAAGCCGGCAGCCAGTTCCAGGGAGGGTGTCAGCACTTCTTTCAGACTCATGGTGCCATAATTAGCCAGCATGTAGCACAACCCACCGACGGTTCCCGGGGTTACGGCAGCCAACGGTCCGTGTTCAGGCGGGAAATCATATCCCCGGCTTTTGAAGAAATCAACGGTAGCTCCCGTAGGGGCGACACCCAGCGCGTTGATCGCGATTACTTTTTTCGTATGCGGGTTGTAAATAAGAGCTTGGGTTTCACCACCCCAGCTCAGCACATCCCACAACGTGCAGGTAGCTCCCAGCATGGCACAGGCAGCATCCACCGCGTTTCCTCCCTGTTGAAAAATCATGGCACCCGCCTGTGCGCCCAGCGTTTTGCCGGTGATTGCCATCCAGTGTTTTCCGTGCAGCACCGGTTTTTCTGTACGTTGGGAGAATCCCGGCGTCAACACCAGAAAGAAAAGAAAGAACAAACTGTTATATCTCATTTTCGAGATACTGTTTTAATCCCTGTAAAATATCGGTCCATCCTGCAAGATAGCTTTCTTCTGTAAAATACCTGCTGCCTTCGTCAAGAAACGTCTCAATTCCTTCGTGCGTAAGCACCACGGTGGTGGATCCCTCATGGGGAAAAAGTTCCCAGGTAAGCACAGATGTTCCCCCGCTATGCCCCGGATGCTCCCACGTATGCTGCAGCTTTTCAGCGGGGATTACTTTCACGATTTTAAACAGATGGCGAAAATTATGCTCTCCCTCTTCGTCGGTAAAAGAAACGATAAAATCGAATATTTCACCTTCTTTGGGTTCGAAGTTCGAGATATTGAAATACCAGTTTTTCATCTCTTCGGGTTGGGTAAGTGCCTCCCACACTCTCTCAACAGGCTGGTCAATGATAATTTCTTTACGAATCATACCTATGTGTTGTTTATACTGTAATTATGTATATGTAGTCTAAACAACTATTTTTGTCATAATGTTTGTGATATATCTTCAAAATTAGTCACTTCGCTGTTGTGAGAGCAGGATAATATTTCCTTTTGAGTTGCTTCGCCACATTTACCAGCAGGATGAGTACGGGTACTTCCACCAGTGGACCAACCACACCGGCAAATGCCTGTCCGCTGTGCAACCCGAAAACACCAATGGCCACGGCAATAGCCAGTTCAAAATTGTTACCCGATGCGGTAAACGAGATGGAAGCGTTCTTGTCGTAGGAAGTATTCATTGCTTTGCCGATAAAAAAACTGATGAAAAACATCAGGGTAAAATAGATGATCAGCGGAATGGCAATGCGCACCACATCCATCGGAATCTGCACAATCAGATCACCCTTCAGACTGAACATCAGCACAATGGTAAAGAGCAGGGCAATCAGCGTAAGTGGCGATATGGCCGGAATAAATTTCTTTTCGTACCATGCCACTCCCTTCACTTTTACCAGAATCAGCCGGCTCAATATTCCCATCAAAAAAGGTATCCCCAGATAGATCGCCACGGTTTCGGCAATGGTCCCGATGGAGATATCCACGATAGCCCCTTCAAAACCAAATAGTGGAGGCAGCTTCGTGATAAACAGCCACGCATAAAAGCTGTAAAAGAATACCTGAAAGATGCTGTTCAGTGCAACCAGACCGGCACCATACTCGCTGTTTCCTCCCGCCAGGTCGTTCCATACCAGCACCATGGCAATGCAACGCGCCAATCCGATCAGGATCACTCCAGTCATATATTCGGGATAATCGCGCAGGAAAAGAATGGCAAGCAGGAACATCAGAATGGGTCCGATGATCCAGTTCAGCACGAGCGAGATGGTAAGTACCTTCCCATTGGTGAACACTTTGGGCATCAGCCTGTAATTCACTTTTGCCAAGGGTGGGTACATCATCAGAATCAATCCGATAGCCAGCGGAATGTTCACTGTTCCCCGCGAGAGGGAATCAACCCTTCCGCCAAAAGAAGGAATGTAATGACCCAAGGCTACACCCACAGCCATCGCCAGGAATATCCACAGGGTAAGGTATCTGTCCAGAAAACGCATGTTGCTTTTGCTCATAAATGTTATATTTAATTAGGAAGTGATGTCGTATCACTCCTGAATCATCTTGTATCTTTTATTTGGTCGATTATTCACGGATATGTTTCAGGTAAAAATCGTGAAACCCCTCTTTTATCTCGTCACGCACACGGATATATTCCGACTGAATAAACTCGGGTGTTCCGGTAACATCCGAGGGATCGTCAAATCCAATGTGCAACCGGTGTTTCACTTTTCCCATAAAAGCAGGGCAGCTCTCGTTCGCACCGCCACAGACCGTGATCACGTAATCCCACTCTTCACCCAGGTATTTGTCTACGCTGTCGGAGGTATGATGCGAAATATCCACACCTGCTTCTTTCATCACCTCCACCGCCTTGGAATTTAGTTTCCCGCTTGCATTGGTACCTGCAGAATGCACATCCAGCTCCGGATCGAACGACTGCAGGAAGCCGTGTGCCATCTGGCTGCGGCAACTGTTTCCTGTGCACAAAATCAAAATTCGTTTTTTCATCTGTTGATTATTTTTTTGCGTTTACTGTGATTGAAAAGATTTCCCGCATTGTTGTGTGACTTGATCATGCCGATTATCAATTTTTCCATTCAATTAACGCTGTATTATCATCCGAAAGTTCTCTCACTTTGTCAATCCACGCAATTTCTCCCTGAGCTTTTGACCGGAGGAAAGGATTTATCGTGTTCACCAGAGAAAGACAGGCATTGACTACCCACCATTTGTTGTGTATGCCAGCCCTGTGCAAGTCGGCCTGCAGCCTTTCCGCTTCCCATACGGGTGTTGCTTCGGGAAGGGTCACGATCACCACCTCTGTTTCGTCCGAATTTCTCAGTCGGGGCAAAAGCCTGCTGACCGAGTCGGGGATACCCTGTGTCCGCTCCACTTCCCTGTG
>DFYK01000039.1:7973-15400 GCA_002383605.1 Proteiniphilum sp. UBA4084
ACCTCATTCTTGTATTTTTCCAATTCCACTGCTTCGTCAATGCGACTCACAGAGAGGCCTTCCTTTATGGCAAGATCGCAATTCAGGTGGTTAGCCGGATCAGTCGTTGTCAGGTGAACTTTGGCACCGCGGGATGACAATCCAAGTGCGATTTCTGTAGCCAGAGTAGTTTTGCCTACCCCTCCCTTTCCCATCGTGAATATGACCCGTTTGCCAGATCTGAAGAGATCATCCATTAAATTCTCCAAATCTTTTTCTCTTCTGATTGGTTCGTAATTTTTGATCAAATCCACCTCATCTTCATACAATAACCTGCGGATATTTGTAATATCAGATAAATTATAGGAACGCAAAGGAACGATGAAAGCAGGGTAACCGACTATTTCATCCGGTATGTTTCGCAAAGCCGCCTGTTGTTTTTCATGAATCTCAGTCGACACCTTGTCCTCATTTTGCCATTGCTGCAAAACGCCATTTATAATCAGGATCTGATTATGAATACCCAGCAGTTGCAACTCATGCGATGAACGGGCGGCTTCATTCAAGGCGGATGTTTCCGGACGGCTGACCAATATAAGCCGGGTGCTGTTCCTGTCTGTCAACGTTTCAACTGCTCCTTTATAGATATCTTTCCGCTCTTCCAGTCCCGACAATTGCCCCAGACACGATGCACCATGCGTACTTTCACTGATAAAGGTACTCCATGCCGATGGCAACTGCAGCATGCGCAACGTATGTCCTGTAGGTGCCGTGTCGAAGATGATATGATCATATTTCGCTCTTTTCGAGGCATCGGTAAGAAAGTCCGAGAATGCATTGAACGCAGCAATTTCCACTGTACAGGAACCGGAAAGCTGCTCTTCCATATTATGTAATACGCTATCGGGGAGCTTTCCTATGAACGGAGAAATGACACTTTCCCGATAAGCAGCCGCTTCCTGTTCCGGATCGAGGTTTACAACCGTCAACCCGGGCACCTGAGCGATGGATGTACCTTGTCCGTTCAGTGCTTGTGCGAACACATCCTGCAGGTTGGAAGCAGGGTCGGTGCTAATTAGCAGGATTTTCTTTCCCATGTCTGCCAAACCCATTGCGGTAGCACAGGCGACCGATGTTTTCCCCACACCTCCTTTGCCGGTAAAAAAGAGATATTTGGTGAATGCCGCTTCTGATAAATTAAATATTTTCATCTTTCTTCATTTTGTGTGTCACCTGACCGGCACGAAGTCGAGTGGAATACCCGTCCATTCGCTCAACTGCTTATTGGAAGGATAATCCTTTGACAGGACAATTTCGCCATCGAGCAGCGTGATCGGCAAGGCTTCTGCACCCTGTTCCTGCAGACATTGATTTACCACACTATTTGATACAAAAGCTCCCGGTTCATCTTTTAAATTATGACGCGAGATATTTATTCCCCTTCTTTTCAAAGTATCCGTCACTGTGGCCATCCGCATTAATTCCGGATTAATATTGGGTCCGCACAATCCCGTAGGACAACACATGGCCGGATCAAAAATTTCGATTGTCTTCATTCTTTATTCATTTGGTTGGTTGTTCATATTTCTAGAAATTCGCGATCACAGGTTCCTCGTTCGCCGAACGACGAACATCGGAAGCAAAAAATATATGCCTACTCAGCAATTCATCTCTTTCCCTTCGAATAAACCGAATAGATCAGAAAAAAGCTTCCGGGCAATTTCCCAGTTTTCCTTGTGGATGCAGTATCTGACTTTGGGCGCTTCAATCTCACCCTGAATCAAACCGGCATCTTTCAACTCCTTCAGATGCTGCGAAACAGTGGATTTTGCTATGGGAAGTTCGTCNNTCTGCTGTTTGCAACGTATGTTTTGTTGTGTCCATATCAAATTATTGTTCGCAAAAGTACGAACTATATTCATATCTCCAAAATATTTGGAAAAATAACAAACTTTATTTTGAATCTGCTTCCCAGCCATAATCCATATATTCCCATGAAAAATTCTGTTCTTCATCCATACTGACGAGAATATAGCCTTCTTCAGTATTAAGCAACGGCCCGCTCCACCAGGCAGCCGATACTGCCCCACCCGTCACAAAATAGGTGTCATTTACCAGAAGTTCTTCATGAAGATGCTGGTGTCCCTGTAAGATAATTTTTAAATCGTGACCAAGCAACAAATCCCATACCTCCTTGAAGTTGGAGAACATATCCGCATTCCTGACCACGCCCTCCACAGCGGGGTAATATAGAGACTGGAAGGGTACATGCGTGGAAACGACCAAAGGCGTTTGGGGAGACAGCTTCGATAAATCGGCTTTCAACCATTCGATTTGTTCGGGGCCCACATGATAATTTCGCGTTGAATCATCAATCTGTACACTGTTCAATACCACAAAATGAACACCCTGGCGATCAAAAGAAAAGTAAGTGTCACCCAGATGTTTGCTGAAAAGTTCAAAGCCGGACGAGTCGGTCTTGTTACGATACGTATAAAACCTGTCATGATTACCAATGGTAAAATATGCTTCTATACCGGATTCATCTATGATGCTTTTGAAAGCGGAAAGCAACGAATCTGCCTTCAGAGAGTCCTGAGGCTGCAACCCGTCTAAATCGACCAAATCACCTCCAAAAATTACAAAATCAACCTCTTTTGATTTTGCGTGTTCCAATGCCTGTCTCAATCCTTTTGAGCTGACATCGAAATTATTCGCATTCAAATGCACATCGGTCAGAAACGCAAAGGTGAAGGAGCTGTCAGACTTGTCAGCCTTCACATTCTCGCCATGATTTGTACAACAAATAAAGAAAATCAGCAGGATAATGAAACCTGCTGAAATTATAATTTTTCTCATATGAATTTGATTGATATGTTTCATAGAAATCATTTGGCATTTACTTTCTTTACCCAATAGTTCAATACATGATTTGGTGACTTCAGTACGACCTTGACAAAATTGGCATCAACAGGAATGTCAATCGGGAACGAAGCACGCTCATCCTTTAAAAGGACCTCCCCTATTTTTCTATATACATCCGGTTCTCCAATTTTTACGTTGTTCGTAGTGCTTACAAGAATCTCTGCAGTGGTATCTGATTTTTTGTCGGTGGCCGTCCAGAAAAGTGACAGCTGTCCGTTTTCCCCAAGAAAGCTTTTCAGTCCGAACGCATCTACCGGGTTGAATAAAGAAACACCATCAAGCTCGTATGCGGTAGACGGGACGATTGAGATATCCATAAAATCGCAAATAGTCGGCAAAAGGTCTACAGCAGCAGTACGGTTGTTGCGGGCATAGTCATTGATTTCCTTTTTGTTCATCACTAGCCAGGTATTGCGTTCCCGGTCGCTTTGCCCGCCGTGGCTTTTCGCGGTAAGCGGCGTTCTGCCGTGATCGGTTGTCACAATAAATAACCAATCCTCTCCAAATTCTTCTTCACGTTGTTTCACCGCATCGTAGACCAACCCGATCAAGGCATCTTCAAAGCCAATCGCATTGTAAAACTCTGGGCTCTCCCCAAAGTAATGACTCTCATCATCGGTAAACTGCAAATAGACCCAGGAAAGATCCGGTCCATTTTTATAAATGCTTTTCGCGGCTTCCAAAGCCACGGCGGCATCTATTCGCTTGATATGATAACTATGCTTGTCGTGCGGATAATTCAGCGTGTCAATTTCCAGTCCATCAAAAGCATAATCTATTTTGAGATTTCCCGTGGCAGGCAATCCCTCTCCTATGAGTTTTGTGCGGTTGTCGAGCCAGGTGGAATAAACTGCAGTCTTACCGTTGGGATAGGCATTTTTATATAGCCGGAAGACGGTGGGATAATGGTAATTCGGATCATCGATACCGTTGTCCCATACATTGTGCTTATTGACCCATGTACCGGTAAGCAGGGTGGCATAGCCATTGGATGAGATGGTGGGTGTCTGGGAATAACCGCCTCTTTCTCCACCCACATATGATTCCAGGAACAAGCCCTCATGCTCAATTCTATCCAGATTGGGTGTATTTGCTTTGTGGAGGATATCCGTGGGGATTCCGTCCACAACAATAAAAACCGCTTTTTTAGCGGGGGTTTGGGCAACCGAGATCAACCCGGTAGCCCATAGTATCCACACATAGAGAATTTTCTTCATAGACTATCCATTTATTCCCAACCAAAAAGCTGCGGGCCTAAAGCAGAATTCAACGTGATCTGCTGTATCGGAACGGGTCGATAATAATATTTGGGCGATACAAATGTACCCATACTGTTGGCAGTGACAATGTTTCCGACAGTTCCTCCGGAGAGATAGACCGTTGCATTGCTGTCGTCAATATCACCCGTTTTATAATAAACAAGCTTCACTCCCTTACTGTTTACTTCTTTGTTCGCATCTGAAGGAATTGACTCGGAAGAGGGAATAAGATAAATATCTGCCACCCCGTCTCCTGTCAGGTCAAACTTACCGAGTGAAGGAAAGTACATTCCTTCCGGCACTTTTTCGAGCACTTTACCTGCATTCCATCGCATTAAATCGTCGAAGCGAAAACCCTCAAAAGCCAGTTCCACCCTGCGCTCTCTTCTGATCTCCTGTAATAATGGTGATATTGACCCAAATTTTTCGGTGACCAGCGGATCAGCAACAGGCGTCATATTAAAATCAGGCATGCCAACCCTTCTTCTGAGAAGATTTAATGAAATATTTGCATCCGACTGGGTAAATTCGCTGAGTTCGGCCCTGGCTTCAGCATAATTCAGGAGCACTTCTGCATAGCGTAAAACAGGATAGTCCAGGTCGTTGTACACGTCTGCCTCTCTGTTGTTTGCAAATCCCTTGATCAGATGATAGCCGGTGAAGTTCTTGTTGAACTGTTGTACATACATGCCGGCACCTGACACATAGGTGGCAGTTTGAATAAGTTCCCATCCCGGATAAGCATAGGTCTGACTCAGCCGGGGATCTCTGTTTGCAAACTCAGTCACGAATAGATTGGTCCGGTATCCGGATTGTGATGAATAGTAGGAACCATCTTTCATCAGATAATGCTGCACCATATCTTTTGTTGGGGAAGGTTCATAATTTCCGAAATTCCATTCGCTGGTGCCTGCCCTTACCTCTTTGGGATCATAAAATGTAGCGAGGATTACTTCGGGGTTCGAGCTTAAATCCCCGCTTCTGAAGATGGATAAATAATCTGCAGCAACATTTCCAGTGGTGTATAATGTAAACTCCTCACTTTCCATCACCTGTTTCGCCGCATCAAGGGCTAATTGAAGATATTTGCCGGCCGAAGAGGCAAGGTTAAGTTCCGCATGATATTTCCGGAATGTCCCTTCATATAAAGCATCGCGCGACAGATAAGTGAGCACGCCCCATTTATCGAGTGCCCCTGTTGGTTGGTTGGCCTTCACATGCTCAGCCGCAAACTGATAATCTTCGAAGATTTTATCCACGACAAATTCCCGGGAATCACGCGCTTTAAACAGCGCCTCCTCGTCGTTTGTTTCAATTACTTCCCCGTACCAGGGGACATTGGAATATCTTTTGATCTTATTCATGTAAAAACGGGCACGGAAAAAACGGGCAATCCCTTCGTAATGAGCTTTAACATCAGGTGCCACATCTGCATTGCCTACATTTGCAAGAAATAAGTTGATACTCCTCAGCCTGCCCCAGGTCCATCCCGAAGTAACGGTTGCGGAGGAGGGGCTGGCAGAAGCCATAATATTCTTTATTTCCACAGCTCCCGAAGTAGTGGCCTGGTTGTCTGTTCCACCGTCGGCTGCGTAGTTCCCATGTCCTGGGAAATCATATAAACCGTAAACATACATCTTGAGATCTTCTTCGGTATTGAAGAATCGTTCCACCCCGATCTCGGTTCCGGGTTGTCTGTCCATAAACGCGTCATTGCATGCAATGAACAGAAAACCGATCATAAATATATATAGTACTCTTTTCATCTCAGACACTTTTAAAATGTAACATTCAAACCAAATATGTATTGACGGTTAAACGGATAGGTGTAACCATTTGTCGTCTCTTCCGTGATGGCTTCGGGATCAAAAAATCTTCTTACTTCGCTCCACTCATACAAATTATCGGCACTCACGAAAAACCTCACTTTGTTCAGATTTATCCGTTCGGTAATTGATCTTGGTAATGTGTAGCCGATGGTGATATTTTTGATCCTAAGATATGCTCCGTTAAGCATGTGTCCTGTTTGTGGGATAGCCAGTCCCATTGACTCATCGATACGGGTACCCAGGTTCCTGTCAGCAAGCCAGGACTGGAGAATGGGAAATCTGGCGTCCAGATTTTGTGCAGCCAGTCCCGCATCAATATAGGACTGTGAATGCTTTGCCATATCTACATCACTGTCATTCTCCGGCCGGTAATAGTCGAAGATGTGTGTTTGTCCTCCGGCATAGGGCTGCTGATAAAAACTCCAGTAAAGAAAGTGCAGTGGATAGTAATCTTTCTTTCCGATGCCCTGCAGGAAAACAGAGAAATCTATATTTTTCCAGTCGCCCAACAGGTTGAACCCAAATCTATATCTGGGGCTGCTGTTTCCAATCACAGACAGATCTTTGGGATCATCCAGGGTAAGTCCCTTCGTGATACGGCCATCATTGTTCAGGTCTACATATTTCGGCCAGCCGGGCACAATATCCAAAGCGCCCCAGGGGATGATTTCAGACTCATCCAATTGAGCGATCTCATCATAGGAAGTAAACAATCCGTCGCTTTGCAATCCCCAGATTTCACCCAGCTCCTGACCTACATAATATTGTGTCAGCAGGTTCGTCGGATTATCGAACCGGGTAATCCAGGAACGTGTATCAGAAAGTAAAAAGCGGGTTGTCAGATTGAGTGTAGAACCAGCCAGTTGAAAGCTATCGTTGTAGGCGAGGGTGACTTCCCAACCGGTTGTTTTCATGTCGGCCGCATTCTCGCGTGGTGCCGACGCACCCAGAACTGCCGGCAGCTCCTTACCCGGAACAAGCATCCCTTTTGTATCTCTTCTGTAAAGATCGCCCACAAAGGAGAGTCTGTTGTTCAGAAATCCCAGATCAATACCAATGTTCTGTGTCGTTACAGTCTCCCAGGTGTAATTCGCCGAAACGAGTGGTGGGGAGGAAACCGTCAGCTGTCGCCGGCCGTCTATCAGGTAGCTTCCCAGTCCGGAGCTCATTGATGGGATGTAACCGTATGCCCCCACGAGCTGATTACCCAACGAGCCGTATGAGGCACGCAGTTTCAGATTGCTAATCGCTTCCTGCAAGGGATCAAAGAAAGATTCAGAATCTATTCTCCATGCAAGCGAGACAGAAGGAAAAAAGCCAAAACGTTTTTCCTTCGGGAAACGTGAAGACCCATCGTAACGTCCGTTCAGTTCCACAATATATTTGTTATCATAGATGTAATTCAACCGGTAGAAAAGTCCTCTGATCGCCCAAT
>DFYK01000063.1:0-1447 GCA_002383605.1 Proteiniphilum sp. UBA4084
GCAATCTGCTTAAGGCTGAAACGGTAAGGTACGGTGAGGCGGAGATATCCGTTCATTCGCCTTGCAATCACCCGCTTCGCACTTCTATGAGGGATCACGATGATTCTTCCGAACTCCTTGTCAAAAAATTCAACCATGCGACAAAAATACAATTTTAAAACAGTAACCTCGTTGGTTTTAGCTGGAATCGAAATAAAAAATTTATCTTTGCATAAATATTTCGAACGAGAAAGCCGCATGAAATTTATCCGTTCTTTAGAAGATATCGGCGAATACGCGCTGTTGATGAGAAAGGTACTCTCTATACCCGACCGGATGAGGGAGTTTATGAAGGAATTCATGAAGGGGGTATACACGCTGGGAGTGAACTCCATCTGGATTGTCATCATCATTTCCTTCTTCATCGGTGCAGTGATCGTGCTGCAAATAGCATTGAACATCGATTCACCATTATTGCCCCGGTTCACGGTGGGTGTGGTGTCACGTGAGATCATTTTGCTGGAGTTTTCTTCCACCATCATGTGTCTCATTCTTTCCGGGAAAGTAGGATCGAATGTGGCCTCAGAGATCGGAACAATGCGTATCACCGAGCAGATCGATGCCCTCGACATCATGGGTGTGAATTCAGCCAATTATCTTATTTTACCCAAAATAGCTTCATTTGTGGCTTTCATGCCTGTGCTGGTGATTTTCAGCATGTTCATGGGCCTTTTTGGCGGATACATCATCTGCATGGTGCTGGGCACACCTTCGGTAGAAACCTATGTGTACGGTATTCAGGCATTCTTCCGGGAATCATTTGTCTGGTATTCTATTGTAAAATCGATGTTGTTCGGTTTTATCATTGCATCGGTAGCCGCTTATTTTGGCTATACAGCAAAAGGAGGCGCCCTGGAGGTGGGTGCTGCCAGTACCAATTCCGTGGTAATCAACAGTGTGCTGATTCTCGTTACCGACCTGTTGTTTACGCAGCTGGCATTGGGATAAAAATATCCGGTATGATAGAGATAAAAAATCTGACAAAGGAGTTCGATGGGAAGCTGGTCCTCGACAACATCAATACCACCTTTCAAAAAGGTGTGGTGAACATGATCATTGGCAAGAGCGGATCGGGTAAGACAGTCCTGCTAAAGTGTCTTGTCGGTTTAATTTCNNCGAGGGAGATACGCCGTTTGCGTCGCGACATCGGAATGCTCTTTCAGGGAGCAGCCCTGTTCGACTCCCGCACGGTGCTTGAGAATGTGATGTTTCCCCTGGAGATGTTTTCGAGAAAAAACAAACGGGAACGCCGCAAACGGGCCGAGTTCTGCCTGGAGCGCGTAAACCTGTCGGAAGCTGCGAATCTCTTTCCGTCGGAGATCAGCGGGGGAATGAAAAAACGGGTCGCCATCGCGAGAGCCATTGCATTGAACCCCAAGTATCTTTTTTGCGATGAACCCAACTCGGG
>DFYK01000063.1:1476-31178 GCA_002383605.1 Proteiniphilum sp. UBA4084
AAAGAGTGGGAAGGATCCAAAGCCGAAGTGATGGGTGCGGATAACGAAAAGCTCAACGATTTTGTCTTTGCATCGGATCTCTTTAAAAAGATCAAGGAAGCCGAAGATATTATTTCAGAAGATGGAAATCAGGAGAAAATAAATAAATAGAACAATTACAGCATCATGGTTGTTATGCAGGGGCGAGAATGCTTCCTGCAAACAATTCATCACATATAAACAAAGCAATTTTTTCTGGCGGATGATGCGTTCGCCGCTGTGATAATTTCAAAAAATCAACATGACAAGTATGTTAAAAATAAAGAACCTGCACGCAATCGTAGAGGAGAAAGAGATACTGAAAGGTATAAATCTGGAAGTAAATCAGGGCGAAGTGCATGCAGTGATGGGCCCCAACGGTTCAGGGAAAAGTACACTTGCCTCGGTGCTGGCAGGCAACCCCAAGTTTGAAGTGACCCGCGGGAATATCCTGTTTAAAGAGAAAGACCTGTTGGAGATGGAGCCCGAAGATCGCGCCCGTGAGGGCCTTTTTCTCAGTTTCCAGTATCCCGTGGAAATACCCGGGGTGAGCATGGTTAACTTCATGCGTGCAGCAGTGAATGAACAACGCAAGTACCGTGGNNTGGGAATGGACAGCCAGCTGGTAAGCCGTTCGGTGAACGAAGGCTTCTCGGGTGGTGAGAAAAAGAAAAACGAGATATTTCAAATGGCTATGCTCAACCCGCAGCTGGCTATCCTGGATGAAACCGACTCGGGGCTCGACATTGATGCCCTCAGGGTAGTAGCGGCCGGCGTGAATAAGCTACAGACCAAAGAGAATGCAACCATCGTCATCACCCATTACCAGCGACTGCTGGAGTATATCAAACCCGATTATGTGCATGTGCTTTATGCGGGAAAAATTGTACGATCCGGTGGTCCTGATCTCGCCCTTGAACTCGAAAAAAGGGGTTATGACTGGCTAATCAATCCCTAATCCATCCTCAGTAATCCAAATAAAATGATAGAACAACAATATATAGATCTGTTTTCTCAGTTTCGGGAGGAGCTTGATGCACATTCGGTTCAAGGAATGAACCAGCATCGTGACGCCGCTTTCGAAACTTTCCAGCAGATCGGCTTCCCCACTTCAAAACAGGAGGAGTATAAGCATTCCAATATTGTGCGTACATTTGAACCCGACCTGGGCTTGAATCTCCGCAACATACCCATCCCGGTAAACCCGTATGATGCTTTCAAATGCGATGTACCCAATCTCTCCACCCATCTCTATTTTTTGATCAACGACAGATACTACGACCGATTTCAGCCCTCGGAAAAACTGCCGGAAGGTGTTTTCGCAGGCAGTCTGCAACGCTTTTCTGAACTATATCCCGAGCAATTTGCAGCACATTATGCCCAAATCGCCGATTATAGCGACAACGGGATAGTGGCTTACAACACCATGTTTGCTCAGGATGGTTTTGTGGTATACGTCCCGAAAAATGTGATTCTGGAAAAACCTTTGCAGCTGATCAATATCCTGCGGGGCGGGGTAGATCTGGGCGTGAACAGGAGAATCCTGATTATAGCCGAAGAAAATGCGCAGGTGAAACTGCTGGTATGTGATCATACCGTGGATGATATTCATTTTGTGGTGACACAGGTGACCGAGGTCTTTGCCGGTGCTTCTGCCCAGGTGGATATCTACGAACTTGAAGAAAACTCAGAGAAGGTGACCCGGCTCAACAACCTGTTCAGCGAACAGAAAGACCATTCCAACGTGGTGACAAGCAGCATCACGCTGCACAATGGATATACGCGCAACAACTATCGCTTCCGGCTCCTCGGCGAACATGCCGAGGCACATGCAGGAGGACTGGCCATCTGCGACAAGGAACAGCACATCGACAATTTTGCTTTCCTCGATCATGCCAGTCCCAATTGTATGAGCAACGAATTATTTAAAACGGTACTGAACGACCGGGCAACCGGTATCTTTTGCGGGAAAATACTGGTGGAGAAAGATGCGCAAAAGACGATGGCATATCAGAATAACCGCAACCTGTTGGCTTCAGATTCGGCACAGATGTTCTCCAAGCCGCAACTTGAGATTTATGCCGATGACGTCAAATGCTCGCATGGCCTCACCACCGGTCAGCTCGATGAGGAAGCACTCTTTTACATGCGTGCCCGCGGCATCGACAAGGAAGAGGCACGTCTCCTCCTGATGGTGGCCTTCACCCGTGATGTGGTGGATATGGTTCGCATAGAAAGTTTGCAGGAGCGCTTGACGAGTTTGATCAATAAGCGTTTCCGGGGTGAATTGATGCGTTGCGGAAGCTGCAATGTTTGTATTTAGTGCTGCGCATGTTATTCGCTTCGCGTTATTTGGCTTCGCCGTTAATCGTGCTTAGCACGTAACCCGGGTGTAATAAACCTCCAAAATTGGAAAAAAATTGAAAGAACTGGATATAGATAAGATACGGGCTGATTTTCCCATTCTCGCGCGCGAGGTATATGGCAAGCCATTGGTTTATCTCGACAATGCGGCAACTACGCAGAAGCCGCGTTGTGTGATGGATAAGATTACGGGGATGTATTCAACCGTGAATGCCAACGTGCACAGGGGGGTTCATTTCCTGAGCCAGGCTGCCACGGATGAGCACGAGGCCGCACGGCGAACGGTAGCCCGGTTTATTCATGCCGCCTCTGAAAATGAGATTGTGTTCACACGTGGCGCCACCGAGTCGATCAACCTGGTGGCATCCTCTTATTGTCGTACTTTTTGTCATGCGGGAGATGAGATACTGATCACTGCCATGGAGCATCATTCCAACATTGTACCCTGGCAGTTACAAGCCGATATCTTCGGACTGAAACTAAAGGTGGCTCCCATTAATGAAGAGGGTGAGCTACTCCTTGATGAATTTGAAAAGTTGATCTCTCCACGTACCAAAATTATCGCGGTTACCCACATTTCCAATGTGCTGGGAACAATCAACCCGATAGAAAAGATCGTAGCAACAGCACACAAACATGATATACCCGTACTGATCGATGCTGCCCAGAGTGTACAACATTGCGTGGTGGACGTACAACAAATTGATTGCGATTTTCTGGTCTTTTCTTCCCATAAGATCTATGGACCTACCGGTGTGGGTGTCTTGTATGGTAAGGAAAAATGGCTGAATCTGCTGCCACCCTATCAGGGAGGCGGTGAGATGATTGCCAGCGTTTCTTTTGAGAAGACAACTTTTAACAAGCTTCCGTTTAAATTCGAGGCGGGTACGCCGGATTTCGTGGGTACGGCAGCGCTGGCTACTGCCCTGGACTATGTCTCCTCCATCGGTATGGAAAACATTGCCGCATATGAACATGAACTTTTGGAGTATGCTACAAAACAAATGCTGGCCATTCCCGGATTGCGAATATTGGGAACTGCTTCGCAGAAAAGCAGTGTGATCTCTTTTCTGGTGGACGGTATTCATCCCTATGACCTGGGTACGTTACTTGATAAAATGGGGATTGCTGTCCGTACCGGCCATCACTGCGCCGAGCCACTGATGCAAATACTGGGGGTTGAAGGCACTGTACGTGCTTCTTTTGCTTTCTACAACACAAAAGAAGAGGTTGATCTGCTCGTGAAAGACATCAACCGGATTGTAAAGATGTTTTAAAATATTCTTTAGCAATTCTGAAATGATTACATTTGCCCTCGTGATCTGATTACTCCATGCAAAAAGAGATACCTGACTATAGCAGAAACGAAGACCATGCTTTATTCATTCTATTAAAGAAAAGGGATAAAGATGCTTTTGCTGCGATCTACGGAAAATATCATCGTTACTTGTATGCACTTGCTTTCAAGTACCTGAAAGATACCGGGATGGCGGAAGATGTGGTACATTATGTCTTTGTGAAATTATGGGAGAGCACCGGTAATATTCAGATTGAGATCAATTTGAAAAATTATCTTTATACGATGACCAAAAACTTCATCCTGAATTTAATCAGAGATCATAAGGAAGCGATATCGCTGAATTATCTAAATGCTCAGGTTGATATTCCCGGAGATGATGACATTGCGAGAATGGTGGAAGACCAGGAAATGCAGGATCTTCTCTACAAGGGAATTGATTCTCTGCCACCTCAAAAGAAAGAAGTTTGTATGAGGAAACTGAAAACATCCGACAGCAACCAGCAGATAGCCGAGAAAATGGGAATTTCGATACACACCGTAAAATCTCACTATCAGGAATCACTGAAAATGTTGCGTAGTTATTTTCAGAATATTAAAACGATCCTACTGTAAAAAAGCAACGTCAGACTCATTTCTTTGGTTTGGGAATGTGTCAAAGAATAAATAGATAGTAAGAAAAGAAAAAATTGAATGCAATCGACAATCAATAATATGGCAAATAGCGTTTTGAATGGTACCGCAACCAGAGATGAGGTGCGTAAAGTGACTGACTGGTTCTCTTCAACCATTGAAGGGCAACAGTATCTGTCTGACTCAATCGACAGAGATGCCTATTTATTCGAGTCAGAACCCCACGTAGGCGATTTGTTTTCTCCTTCCCAGTCGGACCACCTCTATAAGAAGATCGAAAAAACAATCTATGAGAAACGGATAAGGAGAATGAGTCTCAAAGTGGCTGCTGTTGTGTTGCCTATATTGTTGATAAGTGCTTTGGGTTATTTTTTTAATGATCATGCCGGTGTTTTTACACAAACCACTTATGCTGAGCTTTTTGTTCCCAAAGGGGAAGATGCCAGACTATTTTTTCAGGATGGGACAGAAGTATTTTTAAATGCAGATACCCGGATCCGTTATCCGGAGAAATTTGGACTTAGAAAAAGAGAGGTTTGGATTGATGGTGAGGCTTACTTTAACGTAACTACGAATAAGAGACGTCCTTTTGTAGTACACGCCCATAATACCCGGACGGTGGTCACCGGTACCTCATTCAATGTGAATGCATATGGTGACAGCGAGAAAATTCAGGTGGTGCTCGATGAAGGAAAAACTTCCTTTCAGGTGTTACAGAACAGCTTTCCCATGCTGCCGGGACAAAAAGTAGAGTACGACAAAATTACCGGTAAAACTACGCTACATAACCTGGTACGTCCTCACAATGCTTCGCTGTGGAAGAAACATATAGTGTACTTCTATGATACACCGCTTTCGGAAGTAATGAAGGTGCTGGGAAGGCAATACAACGTGGAATTTCACTTGCAGTCTCCCAAAGCACTCGATTATACCTACACGCTTACAACGAAGCAGGCTTCTATTGATGAGATATTGATGGAACTGCAAAAAATTGCCCCTGTAAAATTCAACCGTGAGCAAAATAAGATCTATATTTCAATCTGATCCCTGTGAAGTTTAGATAAGCCATTAATTGTCTGTTATTTTAAAAAAACCTGTCCAAAAATTGTAAATGGAGAAAAGAAGCAAGTAAATATTTGGTAATTAATAAATAAATCTTTACTTTTCGGTTTAAATAAATAATATTTTAAAGAAAGTTGGTTTTTTGAATATTACGATTACCATATTAACAATGCTTTTCTGTCTGATGTTTTTGCAGGAAAATACGGTTGCGCAATCATCTGTCGTGACAGTTAATCTTCGTTTCGTTCCTGTACAAACCATTGCGGTGCAAGCCGCCCAAAAGACAACCCACCTCATATATGCAGCCCCTGAAGACTACGAAAATGGAGTATCGGTAATTCACGACAATCATTTAACAATATTCAGCAGTGGCGGTTTTCAAGTGACAGTTGCAGCAGATAATCCGTATTTTAGAAGAGTTGGCGGTCGTGAAACCATACCGGTTGAAGACTTGGTAATTAAGGCAGCCAGTGGATTAAACAGCGGCTCTCAAGCCCAGTTTAAAGAAGCAACCCTTTCGGTTACTCCCGCATCCATCATAGAATCTGAAAAAGGAGGGAGGAACCTTAACTTTAATATATCCTATGATAACAGTCTGGCTGGATCAGCACAGAAGTATATTGACAAATATATTAAAGATGACGAAAAAGAAACGGTGTATACCACCAATGTTACTTATACTATTTTGACCCGATGAACTATGTTTCTTTATATTGTTAAATAAAATTAAATATCATCCTTGTATTTGCGTATGTCTGAGATATATTGTAGTTTTGTGTCGTTAAATTTTTCCCGCCATTGTAACAGTTTGATTATAAGGTAATTATATAATTTCATATATTTACGTCCATTTCTTTAAATAATTTATTAAGTCAGGAGCATGATTTATAAATATTAACAATAAGGAATGTCAGTAAATAAAAGGAAAGTGTCCGAAATAAACAATTTTATTGCAGGAAACCATACAAATAAATAACAATTCACTGTTGAATGGAGCATAAAAATTACAGTTTGTATTTTTAATCATTTGATCGTCGTAAATTGAATATATTTTGTCGGTAAAAAATAATAATTCCGACTGAAAGATAATAGAATAATATTTTAGTTATATAAAACATGTTCATTAAAGTCACAACAAATTAAACAAAATGAGAACAAGAAAATTTCTTTTAACGTGCGCTCTTATTGTAGTTGCTCTTTTTTCAGTGAATTCAGTAAATGCCCAAGTGGAATACAGCGACAACAGAGTATCATCTGACGCTGTAACTGTCAATTTGAAATTCAAACCTATTCAGTCCATTCAGATTAATCCTGCGCAGAATACGGTTGATTTCGTATACGATACGCCCGAAGAATATACGAACGGGTTGGATGGCGCGGATAAAACGCTCACAAAAAACGATCATTTAACCGTTTATCATTCTGGCCCTTTTGATGTGAAAGTAACCAGTACGGGTTTCACAGATGGCAGCAATGCGCTCACAGGCGATCATGTGACGGTAAAAGCTTCAAAGGGTGCAAGCATGACAAGAGACAATTTTACCTATAGCGATCCTGTTTCACTTGCAGCAGTGACGGGTGCATCATTGATCGAATCAACCGGCGGTGGCATGGGGCTTACTTTCGACATTACATACGACCATACAGGTTTTGACAATGGCGATTATATTAACAAGGATTTTGATTCAGCTGAAAAGGTGTATTCAGCAACAGTAACCTATACGATTCAATCAAGGTAATTTCGGGATGAAGATTTGCCTGTTTCTGTTTACCGTTTCCACTCTGTTAATATCCCAAATCGGCGGTGGTGTATATGGTCAGGTAGGACTATCTGTATCCCCGCCGAGAGTCTATTATTCTCTTGCTGCTGGAGAGAGTGGTGTACAGGGGCTGCTTATAAACAACATCAGCAAAGAGCATCCGCTGGATCTTGCCATTACATTTGGAGATTGGCTCTATGACGAGTATGGCAACAACGTGACAATGCCACCCGATAGTCTGGAAAACTCCTGTGCCTCGTGGCTTACCATGCAGGGTGGTACCTATCTTACACTGCAGCCAGGTGAAAACCGGCAGATTGAGTTAATGATGAATGTTCCTCCATCCGTCTCCACTGATAGAAATGTACAGACAGCCATGGTCTACGTAACCCAGATGAACCCGGTGGATGGGGTAGATTCACAGGGAGCAGCCATTCGTATCAACGTGCGCCAGGGTATCAAGGTTTACAGAAGAGGCTTACTTGCCGAGCGTAGGGAGCTGGAAATAGAGGATATGACACTCAACAGAGAAAGCAATCATATTGTGGTTGCTTTTAACAATAAAGGCAACATCTGGACAGACGGTGTGATAAAAACTACAATTTTTAATCGCACCACCGGTAAAGAAACCAATTTGGGAGAAGTGCCCTTTTTTACCATGCCGGGCAATCACCGCAAAATGATGATCTCCACCGGAGAGAAACTTGAGAGAGGTGATTATACTGCCACCGTGATACTGGATTACGGCGATGAGGCCACCCTGGAAGCTGCAGAGTTGGAATTCCGACATGAATAGGTTTTTTATTTTTCTGATCATTCTTATCTCAACTAAGCAAACGCTGTTGGGCCAAAACAATACCTACTCACTGGAATGGAATGGTGGAGCTTACTTCGAAGTGAAAAATCTTAGCGGTGAGATATCTCCTTCAAATTTTGTAAAACTTCGGTTGGGTACAACCAAAACGAATATACAAGAATGGATGATCACAGCCACCGTGAGAGGTATTGAACGCAAATATGAGAATGTGAGAGAATCCTCCAGTTTTCCATTGAATATGTTAAGCCTTCGTTGTGTCTCCAAATCCGGATCATCCAATGTTGACAACATCAACAAAATGTTTGTTTGGAATACTTTTACCGGTTTGAACAATGAAATTGAACTGGTTAACTTCCAATCATTGATCCAGGATGGTTATAATCCGTTATTACTTGATTTTGAGTTGAAAGTGGAAGGCGGTGAATACCTGAGACAAATTCCAAGATGGACAACCTATTATTTCAGAGTAGAGTACAGGTTGTATAAACGCAATAATAGCAATCAACCGTGGAAGCAAGAACAAAGCTTGCTAATGACTTCAGATTTCTTCCATTTTGCGATTAATATTGATCCCAATCAACTTGATCCGGTTTATTCAATCACAGTAGTGCCGGAAGCGATGCTGGAGTTCAGTACCATTAGCGATTATGTGAATGGTACCAGCAAAACCTACTACAATGGTCTTAAAATCTCTGCTACCGATGGGTATGAGGTGAAAGTCAAATCCATTCAAAATCAGTTTACCTCCGCTACTACTTCTGCCACCTTTCCCTTGGATATGGTTTCTTTGCAGCTGGGAAACGGGAATGGTATACAACAGCCTGTGTCTTTATCTACTGTAAATCAGTTGATTCTGGAAGGTGTGTCCACCAACGGCCAGGTTTTGGATTATGATGTGATATACTCTGCCAGAGCAATTGATGAGAGTAATTTGTTTATCAATACTGATCAAAATTATAGCACGCAGCTCATGTTTGAGATTACCACGCGGTAAATGATACAAATCGCCAAAACTAACCATGCTCGTTTGTTATTTCTCTTCTACTTTCTGCTAATCAGTGGAAGGGCGATAATATTTGCCTCCGATCCTGTGGTTATTGAATTCAGTGAAAATGCCCGCACCGGACAGATGCTGAACCACGTGCTGAAGATAACCAACATCACCCAACAACCTTTTAAAGGTATCATTGCGATTGATATTCCAGTTGGTATCCGCTCTCTTTCCCGTGATGACAGGGCTATTAGCCTGGCACCGGGCGATAGCGTATTTGTCTCCTCCAAGCTGTTGCTGACAAAGGATCTGACAGCAGGTGAAAAGATAATACGTTACAATCTGCTGAATGAAACAAATGATCGGGTTGCTGGTTATGAAACATCATTACAGATTGAACAGCGTGAACGGCTTACCCTTTTGGCTGACAATATTCCCACACTCCTCACCAATCCGGACGATTCGGTACGTATTAATGTGACACTTCTCAATAGCGGCAATATCACGGAGCAGGTCTATTTGGTCTTTAACGTGCAAAACCTTCAAAATGCACCTCCTTTTACTGAGATGACTGCTACCCTGTCACCAGGTGAACAACGTGTTTTCCTGCACTCTTTTTTGGCAAGCAGCAATCTGCTGGCTACCGAACGTTTTCAAGTCAGAGTGACCGTAATGAAAGGAAAGGAAAAAAAGATTGTGGATATGCGTACCATCAACGTGCAAAGTATTATAACCAGGAGAAGTTACAACTCCTTTCTTCGGGATCAGATATATTCTTCGGGTGAAGAATCACTGAATAATGCCATACAACTCAGCTACCGTACATATAATCGTCTTTCACAGACGGTGCAACTACAAGGTGGCACTTATATCGATGTCCCGGCTGGCTTTCTCCATTTGAAAGGAAACGTTTACAGATACAATTCGCAACCGGTTCCTTATGTGACCAATACTTCGCTGACCTACCAGCTCAATGAAAACCAATTTGTAATTGGAAATGTCCAGGAACAGACAGAACTTTCGCTCTACGGAAGAGGAGTCAAAGCACATTTTTCAGATATGGACGGAAGACGACAAATTACGTTTGGCGCTATTGACCAAAACTACAATCTGTTTGATAAAAGGCCCTTGTTTGAAGACTATTTCTCCTATTTCATAAAGGGAGAACTGAAAGGGGACGGCGAACGAAGTAACATAGGCGCTGTTTACGTATACCAAAAAAACCCTTATGAGAAGGCGACCTTTCATATGGGGAGCCTTCAATGGCAATACCGTTTTAATCCAAACTGGAGCATGGAATGGGAAGCACATGCTACGACAGGCTACTATGGTGACGCTGGTAAAAATCGATATTCGGGAGCGGCTGAAATGAGTTACAACGGAAGACCATTCAAAAACCTTCGTTTATCGGGCTCTGCTTATTACAGTGATCCCTACTTCCCTGGTAACAGAAAAGGCGTTGTTTACGTTTTGCAGAATGGGAGTGTCCAGATCGCCCACAACATGAATCTGAATCTTTCCTACAGTTATAACCGTTCTGAACCTAAATCCTATAGTTACGACTATAACTATCGCTCCCAAAACCGTTACGGCAATATTTCACTTTCTTTACCTGCCTATAACAATATTAACGCATCATTTTCATATCAACACCAAATGGAGAGTTCTCCGTCCTACTCGTATCTTGCAGGAGAAGATTATGGGGGAGGAGACTTGAAGATGATCTCCCACAGAATAGGATGGCAATGGCGATGGCAGAACAGCCAATGGAAGCATTCTTTTTTCGGAACAATAGAAGGTGGTTTTTTTAAGAATCCTCTGAATCAGGAGGTTGTTCCCCAAGGGAAGACATCGTTGAGTTTCTCCTATCGATGGCTCACCGCAGGAGTCTCCTGGCAGCAGGGAGCTTACTATCTTTTCGAGCAGGTGATGGCACAGCAACAGGGAAGAGCTTTTAATCGTTTTACGGCATCTTCATCTGTCAATCATCGTTTTTCCCAAAAATTCGATCTTTCCGCCGGTATAAACTTCTCAAGCGATGTATATCAGGGGAACATTCCTTCCGTAAACTTAAATGCCAGGTATAGTCCGGGTAGTAAATTCTCTTTCATTCTTACCGGAAACTGGTATAAATATCCCAACCAGGGTGACCGGGAAATGGTGAATGCGGAGATAGGAGTGCGATACCGCTTTCTCCGGGGATTACCTCTTAAAGGTAAAAAGAGTTCTCTAATCGCGAAGGTTTATTACGATCATAATGCCAATAACCGTTTCGACGAAGGGGATGAACCAGCTGAAGGCTATATGATGGCAATCGACCGGGAGGCATTTATCACCGGGAAGGAAGGTGATGTGAAGTATACCTCGGTTCCTTTCGGGAATTATGTAGTTAAACCGATGCAGACAGGTGATTGGTCGTTCGACCAACAGGTGATCAATATCAACCGTTATAGACTACAGTTGGAAATACCACTCAGACACAGTGGTGCTCTGCAGGGAAACATCCTTTACATTGCGGGAGAAAATAGTATTGAGATTGACCGACGCAGCGAAGGATTTCGATTTACCATCAACAGAAGCGACGGCAAGTTAAAACAAACAGTAGTAACCGACGGGCAGGGCAATTTTATCACCTTCCTGCCGACAGGCGAATACTCCATTGTCCTTGATCAAAAAACATTGCCGGAGCACACCGAATGCAAGGAAACAGTCGAAACCTTCACCATTAGCGGTGGGAAGGTGACAAAGCTGAAGCCGTTTAAGATCGAAATAAAATCACGTCGGGTTAATGTGCGCAAGTTCTTCGCACAAAGCAAGGAACAATAACTCTTTTACCAAAAAGGAAAATTTCTATTTTTTTTGTTAATTATTTTAATACTGCTCATCCCTTTCGCCAGTTTTCGTGTCTAAAATTATAACGAACAGAAAAGAAGGTTTCATGAATGTTAAAATGACTCCCGTGAAACCACCAGAGAGAATCAATTTTATATATGTTTAATGATTAATACGAAAAACAAAACCATGGGAAGAATTCCAACAAAAAGAGGCCTGGCTATGCTGGTGACGCTCTTTGTGTTCGGCATCACGCTATGCTCGGCGCAGAAAGTGAATCTGAACTTCAGCCAGAAAAGCTTGAGAACTGTTTTGGAGAGTATCACCGAACAAACCAACCACACCCTTGCATTTAGCAAGGAGGCAGTGGATTTGAGTGATGCTGTAACCATCCGGATAACGGATGGAGAACTGGTGCAGGTATTGAACCAATTGTTGACACCCCGTCACATTGGGTACGAGATTAGAGATAATAAGATTTATATTTTCGATCAGCCGACGGCTACGAAAGATGAAACAGGACAAACACCCCCGCAGGAGGTGCATCTGACCGGTACGGTTACCGATCAGAATGGTGAAGCCATTATCGGTGCCAACATCGTCGTTCCCGGCACAACCCTTGGCACAGTTACCAACATGGATGGCCGCTACAGCATAACCCTACCGCAGGGATCGATGTTGCGCTTCTCCTATATCGGTTATCTGGAACAGGAGTTCAGGATCACCAATCAGACCTTGTTGAATGTGCAGCTGGCAGAAGATGTGGAAACACTTGATGAACTGATCGTGGTGGGATATGGCGTACAGCGCAAGAGCGTTGTCACGGCAGCCATCAGCAAGGTCTCTTCCGAGGAGCTGAACGTGACCAGGCCCACCCGCGTGGAAGATGCCCTGAAGGGTAAGGTCTCCGGCGTGCAGATCACCCAGAGCTCCGGTCAGCCCGGATCCGATTCCAAAGTGCGCATTCGCGGTATCGGTACAATCAACAACAGCGAACCGCTCTATATTGTCGATGGTATGGAAGTGGGCGGTGGCATCAATTACCTGAATCCGGTTGATATTGCCTCGGTGGAAATACTTAAGGATGCTGCCTCGGCAGCCATTTACGGATCACGTGCCGCCAACGGCGTGATCCTGGTGACCACCAAGAAGGGTGCTACCGGAAAAGCCACGGTCAACTACGACGTAAGCTACGGGTGGCAGAACCCCTGGAAGAAAAAAGAAATATTAAATGCCAGTGAATACATGGTCATCATGAACGAGGCGCAGATCAACGACGGCAATCTGCCCCGCTACAACAATGAACAGTTGTTGGCGGCAGGAAGAGGTACCGACTGGCAGGACGAAACATTCTACTACAATGCACCGGTGCAGAACCACCAGGTGAGTGTCTCAGGAGGATCGGAAAAAGGAAGCTATTTCCTCTCATTCGGTTACTTCGACCAGGCAGGTATCGTGGGGGGCAATTACGACAAGTCGAATTTCGAACGTTACAGCCTGCGTTCCAACTCTACCTATACTATTTTTGAAACCAGGGAAAGGAATTTTCTCAACAATATACAACTGGGCGTGAATGTGGGTTATTCCAGAAATAAATCCACCGGCATCGAAACCAACTCCGAGTACGGATCAATCCTGGGAAGCGCACTTACCTTTTCGCCATTGGTGCCGGTATATGCCGACGAAGAGGCGGGCAAAGCTATTCTGGCCCGATACCCGCATGCCGTGAAAAACGGTGATCGCGTATTCTCGATACCTCCCGCCGGATTTCAGGAGATTGCCAATCCTGTGGGTATGTTAAATCAACCCACCGCGGGACTGAACAATGCCGATAAATTCGTCGGTTCATTCTGGGGCGAACTGACCATCCTGCCGGAACTGAAGTTCAGAAGCAGCTACGGTGTGGACCTGGCATTCTGGGGTTACGACACTTATACCTTTCCCTATTTTCTGGCCACACAAGGGAAAGACATGCAGTTCAGTACGGTGCAGAGCGAGATGAACCGCGGTTACACCTGGCAGCTGGAGAATTATTTCTCCTACAACAAGACTTTTGAGGATGTACACCAACTTTCTTTCGTGCTGGGACAATCTGCCTCAAAATATACTTACCGGAATTTGGGTGGCAATGACCGCGACCTGCTGGAAAACGACCCCCTGAAAGCAAATATCAATTATGCCATTGCAGATAGAAAAGAAGAACGTACTTGGGGAGGTACAGGTGGATTCAACTTCGACAGTCGTGCCTCCTACTTTGGGAGGGTCGATTACAACTATGATGAGAAATACATGCTGCAGGCCACTGTAAGGAGAGACGGTTCATCCAAGTTCGGACCCGATCATAAATGGGGCGTGTTTCCCTCCTTCTCAGCGGGATGGAATCTTACCAACGAAGCTTTTATGGACGGTCGCCCCGAGTGGTTTGATTACATGAAGGTGCGTGCAAGCTGGGGAAAAAATGGAAATGACCGCATCGGCCAGTTTCTCTATACCTCACTGATGAACGGCGGTCAGAACTACTATTTTGGCGGCGGATATGATGTGAACCAGGGAGATCCGACAAAGGTGGGAGAGATAACCGGCCAGATGCAGTACGGAAGCTCACCGGGATACATTCCCAACCCCAACGTGAAATGGGAAGAGTCGTCGCAGACCAACCTCGGAATTGACACCCGTTTCCTGCAGGGTAGGCTCACCTTCTCTTTCGACTATTTCAAAAAACAAACCATTGACATGCTGATGTATCAGCCCATCCCTTCCTATGTGGGCATCGGTGCTCCCATCGCCAATGTAGGTGATATGGAAAACTGGGGTCTGGAATTTGAGCTGGGTTGGAAACAGACAGTGGGAGACTTCCATTACGGGGTTTCTGCCAATGCTTCTTATCTGAAAAACAAACTGATCAATCTGGGTAATGAAACCGGCGAACAGATATACGAAAATGCCGGTGCTTCGGGCGTGGGAAGCTACGTGAAAGGAATGAACGGTGAAGTATTTCCCTACTTTTACGGTTATCAGACCGACGGCCTCTTCCAGAATCAGGCTGAAGTGGATGCCTATGTGAATGCCGACGGCGTCAAATACCAGAGCGCGGCCCTCCCGGGTGACGTGCGCTTTGTGGACCTGAATGGGGACGGAATAATCAGCGATGCCGACAAAACCAAGATCGGGAAAGGAATGCCCGACTGGACCTATGGGCTCACCCTTTCGGCAGACTGGAAAGGTATTGATATGAACCTCTTCTTTCAGGGAACGGTAGGAAATGATATTTTCGACTTTTCACAACGTGGCGATATACCTGCCATGAACCGTCCCGCCTGGATTCTCGACCGCTGGCACGGAGAAGGAACATCGAACATGATACCCCGAATGACTTCGGCCAATCCCAATGGCAACTGGCGCTCGTCCGACCTCTACATCAAGGACGGCTCCTATATGCGATTGAAATCGGCCCAACTGGGTTATACTCTTCCCTCAGATCTGATCCGGAAAGTGGCTGTACAACGTTTGAGAGTCTATGTTTCGGCTGACAACCTGCTTACATTTACCTCCTATGACGGTTTTGATCCTGAAATTGCTTCAGGAGGTTACACCACCATCGGAATTGACCGCGGCATCTATCCGCAATCAAGAACCATCTCGGTGGGCGCCAACATCACATTCTAATCTTAATATTTTACACAAATGAAGAAATTAATATATATACTCACGGTAGCACTCCTGATTGCGGGGGCGACCGGTTGCAGCGACGATTTTCTCAGTGCTTCCTCCACGGAGAAACAAGAGGCAGGTGCTCCGGCCTATGAAGGAGCCATCCTGGCCAACCTGGCCTCGGCTTATCAGATACTATTGTTCGATAGTTATGCGAATCAGAATTACAACAGTATTCCGCTGTTGTCGGACCTCCGTTCCGATGATATCTTTAAAGGAGGAGGCGACGCCGGCGACCAGCGTCAGCTTTATTTGCTCTCTCTCTTCACCTCCACACCGCAGGAGATGCCCGAAGGGTTGTGGACCATCCTCTATTCCGGAATAGCCCGCGCCAACAACGCCATCTCAGCCTGTGAAAATGCGGTGGAAGTACCAGAAGCAAAGGTGAACCAATACAAAGCGGAAGCGCACTTTCTGCGCGCTTACTATACACACTGGCTCTGGAAGTTCTGGGGAAATGTGCCTTATTTCGAAGAGCCATTGACGACACCACCCTACATGACAAGACAATATACTGCCGATGAGATCTATGCCGAAATAATGCAGGACATTGATGTGGCTACCACGGATGGCTGGTTGCCGATGAGTACTACCGGGTCCAACACCGGTAGAATAAATAAAGCGGCAGCTCTGATGCTGAAAGCACGTGTTGTGATGTACCAGAAAGATCAGGCCCGTTATGCCGGGGTGACGGCAGATATGGCGGAGATTATCAATAGCCATGCGTATGACCTGTTTGGTGATTATGCTGAAATGTGGCTTGATGAAAATGAATTCAACACTGAATCGATATTTGAAGTGAATCACCTTCCCGAAGGAAAGACCTGGGGTAGCGGCTGGCAGGGGTATGGTACCAACCTTCCGGCATTTATTTCACCCAACGGATTGAATACGGGCAATAAAACCGGTGATTTTAAAGGGGGCTGGGGATTCGGACCGGTACGTCAGTCCACGTGGGATATCTTTGAAACAGGAGACAGCCGCCGCGAGGGATCCATCAACAAATGGGAACCGGCGCAGTATACAGCCCGATTCCAGAATACAGGACTCTTTATGGCCAAATACGCCGCCCGCGTGGGATACAACCCCCAGGGAGATACCGACCTGAACTATTGCAACAACCTGCGTGTTTTCCGCTATGCTGAGACATTGCTTACCTATGCCGAGATGTTGGTGATGCATGCCCAAAGCCCGGTCGGCGGTATCACCGCCCAGGCATGTCTGGATGAGGTAAGACAGCGCGCCTTTGGAGCAGCCAGCTCNNGAAGGAATGCGCTTCTGGGATCTGGTACGCTGGGGCGATACCGCGTTGTTGACCGAGAATATGCCCGAATTTAACAGCGTGCGCACCTGGAACGATAACTGGAAACTCCTGCCCATCCCGCAATCTGAGATCGACAAAACAGCCGGCACCGAGTTTGCACTGCAACAAAATTTGGGGTATAATTAATTGATTTGATGATTTAATGATTAGCAGATTTGATGATTATAATCGATAAAAATGATTTAAATAAGAAGATAATATGAAGAATATAATAAAACAGATCACGTGGATGTGGCTGCTGCTCCTGGCCATTGCATCATGCAGCCCGCAGGAATTCGATGATTATGCCCTGGGCGATGTAGCGGTGTTGACAGACAGTGAGGTCTCCTTTACCCAGTCTGTTTCTCCTACCAGTGATAATATGCTTACTTTTACCAACACTACCCCACTTCCGGAAAACAGTGTCTACACCATTCGCTGGGATATGGGAAACGGCGCTTCGGGGAATAAGCCTGTAGCTGTTGGTCTCTATCCGTTTGCAGGTGATTATATGGTTACACTCTCCATTTATTTCCCCGATGGGAGCGTCGCCAAAAAAAGTGCAGTAGTCAAATTTACTGAAAACGATTACAGTCTGGTAGACACACCGGCCTACAGGAACCTGACTGGAGGGGCCAATGATGCCGATGGGAAGACCTGGGTGTTCGACCAGTACAATAATTTTGCTGCCGAGGTGAAAGCAGCCACAGGTTTCAACGTGACCGGCCACATGGGACTGGGTCCACAGGGATCACGCAGTCAGGATTGGTGGGGTGCTGCACCGAACGATAAACACATGTGGGAAATGTATTCCACAAAGTTTACCTTTATCCAGAACGGTGTGCAGCTCAAAATCGTAAAAAATGGGAACGAGGGTTATGGGCGAAAAGCCAGTGCTGCGAGTGTAGGTGGATTTACTGTGCATGCTACCTCAGGAGATGATGCGATGTTCACTTATAGCGGTGGTGACTATACTTTCTCCATCGATGAATCGGGAGAGTACCCGATCATCACGCTGGGAGGCAATGCATACATGGGATATTATTGCGGGAGCCAGCAGTATGAGGTCATCTATCAAACCGACAAGGTGATGGCGCTGAGAGTGAATAATACGGTGGAGGGCCAGGACTGGGTCTTTGTCTACTGTCTCGAAGCGTTGAATGTGGAAGCACCGCCTGCGCCGAAAGAGTTGAAAGCAATCCCACTTTTCGAAGACTTTGAGGGGAGTGAGATATTGACTTTCACTCAGGATGATATGGGAGGTGCCACCAAGAGTGCCGTGATTGGAAATCCTGTACCGCTGCCTATTAACGAATCGTCGAAAGTATATCGCTACTGGAAATCGACCGGTTTCTACAGCAACCTCTCCTTCACTGCGCCAAATTACAAGTTCGACCTTACCACTCAAAATAAAGTCAGGGTAAAGGTATTTATCCCCTCCTTCAACGATTATACTACTGAATATGCGGTAGCCGGCTCCTGGATATCGAACAAAAAACTATTGCCACAACTGGCTGTGAAGCTCCATAACAGCGAGAAAGGTGGCGATGCGTGGCAAACACAGACAGAAATAGTAAAAACCAACCTGGAGAAAGACAAATGGCTGGAGCTTGAATTCGATTTTTCTGCTGTAGCCGACCGGGAAGATTATGACAAGATTGTGATTCAGTTCGGTGCCGAAGGACATGCCGGACCGGGGTTCTTCTATCTGGATGACTTTGAATTTGGTGAATAAAAATTGATTAAGCGCGGTAAGAGGCTGCCGGTGGTTAAACCGGCAGCCTTCTTCAGAAAATATGAAAAGAATGAGTACAATACTGATTACGCTTGCTATGATGTTGGCAGCATGTGGCGGGAACGATCCGCTCCCCGATCCGCCTAAGCCGGATGTGGTAGTAAAGTTTGAGATTTCTCCGGCGACAACGTTGTTTTCAGACAAGGAGGAGACGAAAAATATTATCGTGACGGCGAATGGCGACTGGACGGCCACCTCCGGTCAGACTTGGTGCAGCCTTGCACCCGACAAAGGGGGAAACGGACAAACCCTGGTAAAGATCAGTGCCACGGCAAACCCGAAAGAGGAGGTGCGAAATGCGGAAATAACCTTTACTTCAGGAAAGTATAGCCAGAAATATACTGTTACCCAGACGGCCGGCATCATCCCAAATTACGTCCCTGCCGGTTATCATAAAGTATGGGGAGAAGAGTTCAACGACGACCGCCTGAGCGGGGGAAAACCTGCACTGCCCAATACGTCGAAATGGTGGTACGAGAATCTTCCCAAAGGGAAAGTCAACAATGAGTTACAGACCTATGTCGGCGGTTTCCGTGATAACGATACCGTGGCAGCTGTTTCCGACGGCACACTGAAGATCATTGCCCGGAAAAGTGGTGCCGATATCATCTCAGCACGCATTAATACCATCGAAGCCTGGGCCTATGGCTATTTTGAGGCACGGCTGAAGATGCCGTCAGGCAAGGGTACATGGCCTGCCTTCTGGATGATGCCAAAGAATTTCACCGCCTGGCCGCTCGACGGGGAGATTGATATCATGGAGTATGTAGGATATCAGCCAAACGTAGTACATGCGACAATTCATACGGAAGCATACAACCATGTGAAAGGGACCCAAAAGGGAGCGACCCGTACCATTCAGAATGCTGAGACTGAATTTCACATCTATGCGATGGAGTGGACGGCTGATTACATCAAAGGGTTTGTGGATGGTGTAGAATATTTCTTGTTCAACAACGACGGTACAGGAAACAAGGAGACCTGGCCCTTTAACATGCCCTTTTATCTGAAGCTGAACCTGGCATGGGGCGGCGACTGGGGTGGTGCACAAGGTGTGGATGAATCAAAACTGCCCGCTTCCTATGAAATTGATTATGTACGGGTATATCAAAAGTAGACACAAGAGTCAAGATACAAGACCGCTGATCACTGACATCTAAACTAAATTATATGAAGAAATTTTATTTTATTATTCTTTTCATTCCATTCCTTGCAGCCTGCAATGAAGGTGCAAATAAAACCAGAACAAATCTGGATGCAGGTATTGAGAAAAAGATCGACAGCATCATGTCACAAATGACGCTGGAGGAGAAGGTGGGACAGATGGCCCAGTTTACCATCGATCTGATCGGGAAAGGAGGTAACGCTTATTTCAGCGAGGAACCTTTTGAACTGGATCCTGCCATGCTGGATACGGTGATCGGGAAGTACAAAGTGGGTTCAATCCTCAACACCAGCAACAACCGGGCACGCACCACCCAAGTGTGGGAGAACGCCATTCGCACCATCCAGGAAAAGGCGCTGCAGGAGACCGGTATCCCCGTGATTTACGGAATCGATGCCATTCATGGCGCCACTTACACCGCCGGTGCCACATTCTTTCCGCAAAGTATTGGAATGGGTGCCACCTTTAATACCGCGTTGATGGAAGAAGGATCACGTATCTCCGCCTACGAGACAAGGGCAAGCAATATCGCCTGGACTTTCGCACCGACGATGGATCTGGGTCGGGATGCACGCTGGTCGCGCCAGTGGGAAAGCTATGGAGAGGATGCATATCTCAATGCCCGAATGGCAGTCGCTTCCGCAACAGGATTTCAGGGAAACGACCGGAACAATGTCGGGAATCAGCACATCGCTGCCTGCCTGAAGCACTACATGGGTTATGGTGTGCCTGTCTCGGGAAAAGACCGAACGCCAGCGCTGATCTCCGAAAGCGAACTTCGCGAGAAATATTTTGAACCTTTTCGTGCTGCCATTGTCGAGGGAGGTGCCCTTTCTGTAATGGTGAACTCGGGAATCATCAACGGAGTATCAACCCATACCGACTATCGCCTGCTTACACAGTGGCTGAAAGAAGAGCTGGGGTTCGACGGGGTAATCGTGACCGACTGGGCAGATGTGGCCAACCTGCTCAACCGCGACCATGTGGCGGCCGATTACAAGGGAGCAGTGAAAACGGCGATCATGGCGGGTATCGATCTGGTGATGGAACCCTACAACCTCGCTTTTTGCCCCACACTGGTGCAATTGGCAGAGGAGGGTGAGGTTCCCATGGAGCGGATCGACGATGCGGTACGCAGGGTGCTGCGGTTGAAATTCCGCCTGGGACTCTTTGAACGCCCCTACTGGTCACGTGCAGAATACCCCGATTTTGGTAGCAGGGAGAATGAGTCGGTAGCCAAATCGGCAGCCGGAGAGTCGATCACCTTGCTGAAAAATGAGAACAACGTCCTCCCGTTGCCCGCCAATGCCCGCATCCTTGTATCGGGTCCCAATGGAAACTCCATGCGCACGCTCAACGGCGGCTGGAGCTACTCGTGGCAGGGTGAGAAAACCGAGGAATTTGCGCAGCAGTACAACACCATCTATGAAGCGTTACAGCTTAAATTTGGCGAAACGAATGTGCGATATGAACCGGGCGTTACCTATAAGATGGAGGGACAGTATTACGAAGAGAATACACCAGAAATCCAAAAGACCGTTGCAGCCGCTGCAGGGGCAGATTATATCGTTTTGTGCGTGGGAGAGAACTCCTACTGCGAAACTCCCGGCAACCTGGATGAGCTGACACTCTCTGAAAACCAGACAGCACTGGCGCTGGCATTACAAAAAACAGGTAAACCGGTGATTCTGGTGCTCAACGAAGGACGTCCCCGCCTGATTCGAAAAATTGAACCGGGAGCAGCAGCCGTTGTGCAGACCTACCTGCCGGGCAACTTTGGTGGTGATGCGCTGGCCGAAATCCTGCGTGGCAATGTGAACCCGAGCGGCAAACTGCCCTATACCTATCCGAAATATGAGCAGGGACTGATTACCTACGATCACAAACCAAGTCAGAATATCAGTGGAAAGATGGAGGGTGCGTACGATTACGGTGCGCAGACATCGGTACAATATCCGTTCGGTTACGGGCTAAGCTATACTACCTTCAGTTATTCAAATCTTCGGGTCAACGACACCAGCTTCACGGCCGATGACCGGATCACCGTATCGGTAGATGTCACCAACAGTGGAAGTGTGGAAGGCAAAGAGGCCGTGCTTCTCTTCAGCAGCGACCGGGTGGCTACACTCTCTCCCGATGTACGCCGGTTGCGTGGTTTTGAGAAAATCTCGCTCAGGCCTGGGGAAACGCAGACCGTCACTTTCGAACTCAAGGGAGAAGAACTGGCTTTTGTCAATGAAAAAGGGAAGTGGACCCTTGAAGAGGGCGAATTTATGTTGCAGGCGGGTGATCAGACAGTAGACATTCACTGCACAACATCCAAAATCTGGAATACCCCCAACAGGTAATTCATATTTTTCATAAAGATAAACCGGCTACCTGCTCACGATTCAAAGGCAGGTAGCCGGTCTGTTTTTGCCGTAACGGATCTGTATGATTATTTTTTCTTTTTCCTTTTTTGGGTCTCCGGAAAGTGAATCATGCGGGACTCTATGCCGTAGGTCGTAATGTAACTGGTGATGAGTTCGAGAAACTGTGCCCCAAACCGTTGCACCTTTATCTTGCCGAAACCATCAATTTTCAGCAACTGTTTTTCTGTCTCGGGCAGGTAATCGGCCATCTGTACCAGCGTTTTTACCGATGCGACAATATAAACCGGCAGGTTTTCTTCTTTGCTGATTTTGTTTCGCATTTGCACCAGTTCGCTCAGCAGTTCCGGGTGGATCGATTTGAGTTGTGTGCCCGTGCTGTCGCGACTGTAGGAAGTGATGACGAAGACCGGTTTCCTGAACAGGCTCCGTGCCTTGTAATATGCCTCTACGCTAAAGTCTCCCGCAGTGGCGGTGATTAGCTGCTTCTTCAGGGCTGCCGCAGTAAATATGGCGGTGATATCATCGTCGTATTCCCGTGCATTGGCTCGGTTATCGGTGGTTGCTGCCGATTCCTGTATGGAACGCAGCAAGGTCTCAATTTTGTCGGCAAAGTAGGTGGCGGATGCATTGATCCGTGCTGCGAGGAAGTTGCTGTCGACCGGTGTTAGGCGGAAGATTTGCTGCAGCTGCATCCTGAATTTAGTGCCCACCTGTTCTATTTCTGACAGCTGCTGACAGATTCCATCCACAAAAGGAAGGGTTCCTTCGCTGAAGGAGGATTCATTTTCTTTTGTGGCAAAGTACCAGGAACGTGCCATTTGAAGAAGGGGCGAGAAGTCGAATAATTGCAGCTGCAACGTCATCTTGAATTGTTCCTTTGCTGATTGTAACTCTCCGGCAATCAGTGTTTCTTCCGTCTTGGAGGAGGAAAAGCGGACAACCTGCTCGTCCACCCCAATGCTGTAACGGTTGATGGGGCTTTTCAGCACCAGGTTGTTGAGTGAACGGCAACGGCTCAGCGCCACGTAAACTTGTCCCGGAGAAAAAGCTTTTCCAGCATCGATGATCGCTTTGTCGAAAGTAAGCCCCTGGCTCTTGTGGATGGTGATGGCCCAGGCGAGCCGCAGGGGGAGCTGTTCGAAGGTACCGATGATCTCCTCCTCCACCGTTTGATTCTCCGGGTTGGTGGTATAGCGGATATTCTCCCAGGTTACCGGCGAGACGGTTATTTCATCTGCATCGCCGGGGCAATGTACGGTAACCACCTCGTCGCGGATGCGGGTGACGGTGCCTATTTTTCCATTGAAAAAACGACGGGGTGTTTCGGTGTCATTCCGCACGAACATCACCTTGGCACCCTCTTTCAACTCAAGTTGTTGCTCCACCGGAAATGCGTTTTCCGGAAACTCACCCTTCACCACTGCCGTGAACAGATGTGCCTTGGTATTGATTTTCTCCAATTCGGTGCTGTTGATGCTGTCGGCGCTGAAATTATGCGTGGTAAGCGTGATATAATTCTTTTCGGGCGACGGGTTAAAATGCGGCTCGTAGCGGCTTTGCAGCAGACTGTACCCTTCCGGTGAAAGGGCATCGTTCCGCACCTCGTTCAAAACCCGGATAAAAATGTTGTCGGACTGCCTGAAGATCTTGTCGAACTCCACATAAACAGGTGGAGCTTCCTGCATGACGCGACTGTGGAAAAAATAAATTCCCTGGTAATAAGCCGAAAGTATCTGCCATTCATCCGCCTTGGCTACAGGCGACAATTGATAGAGATCGCCAATAAAAATCATCTGCACACCGCCAAAGGGGTCGGCACGGCGGTGGCGGACATGGCGCAGCACCGTGTCGATGGCATCCAGCACATCGACACGCACCATGCTGATCTCATCGATCACCAGCACCTCCAGTTCACGGATTACGTTGCGGCGAGCACTGCTCATCTTCATGCGGGCAATCAGCGCCTCCCGTCCGGTCGGGGTCGGCGTAAAAGGAGTAAATGGCAACTGAAAGAAGGAGTGAATGGTGGTTCCCCCTGCGTTGACAGCGGCCACGCCCGTGGGTGCTACGACCGCCAACTGCTTTGTTGTCTCTGTACGCAAATGCCTTAGGAAGGTAGTTTTCCCTGTTCCGGCTTTTCCTGTTACAAACAGGTTCCTGTCGGTGTAGGTTGCAAATTCTTTTGCGCATTCATATGGAGAGAACCCGGACATATGTTGAAGTTTGTTGATATTAAAAGGGCAAATCTACAAAAAAATATCGCCATTAGAAGGATATGCTGACGAGAATGGCATAAATAATGAATCAGAACGAATACGGATACTTTAAAAGACTTTATGCAAAAATGCATAATTGATTGAAATAAAATAATCGTTATATTTGTTGTCTAACTCCATGTAGTCAAATTATCTTTAACGAATGCATGATATGAGGCATCTGTATCTAATTGGTTTATTCGCTTTTATTTCTACAACAGTATTCGCTCAGGTTCCAGCAAACCTTGAAAACGAACTGGTGCTGCTCAATGTGAAAAACGGGAAGGAAAAAGTTATCCTACGTGAAAAGCGTCACTTTGAAGCACCCAACTGGTCCCGAGACGGAAAATATCTGATTATCAATTCAAACGGAAAACTGGAAAGAGTGTCCATCAACGGAAAAAAACTCGGCATCATTGATACCGGGTTTGCTGACCGCTGCAACAACGATCACGGGCTGACTTTCGATGGCAGATGGCTGATCATCAGTCACAACGTTCCCGGAGTGAACTCAGCGAAAGGAGGCTCCCGTATTTTCATGCTTCCGGTAAAGGGTGGAATCCCCCGGTTGATTACCGATAATTATCCAAGTTATTGGCACGGGGTGAGTCCCGATAATCGCTGGGTAACTTATTGTGCCATGAGAAACGACGAGTGGGATGTATACAAAGCCGATGTTTTTACAGACGAAGAAGTGCGACTGACAGATGCAGAGGGGCTTGATGACGGACCAGAATACAGCTACGATGGGCAGTGGATCTATTTCAACAGCCACCGTACGGGGCGGATGCATGTATATCGCATGCGCCCGGATGGAAGCGAACAAACGCAACTCACCTTCGACAATTACGACAATTGGTTTCCCCATCCTTCGCCCGACAACAAAAGCGTCGTTTACATCGCATATATTGAAGACCAGCAAGGGGGACATCCGTTCGGGAAAGAGGTGAAACTACGATTGCTGGATGTGGAGACAAAAGAAACACGCGACCTGACACCCGTTTTCTATGGCGGCCAGGGAACATTCAACGTGCACAGCTGGTCGCCTGATGGAAATCATGTGGCGTATGTAAGGTATATCAATAATGATTGATGAAAGGGGATTCAGCAAATCCATGGTGTCAGAAATAAAATGATCGTATGAATTTCGGAAAAGTAGAAGACCCCACGGTCGTAGATTTCAGCATTCCTGCAGGAAAAATTGTTTTAAGATAAAAATCAGCTATCATGGTAAAGAAAATCACAACACTCACACTTTTTTTGATTTTATTCCTATGTTCTGTTATCACGGTTGCACAGCAAAAGCCGGTAAGAATTGGGATCGACGGTTTGTCGCACGACCACATTCACGGCATTTTGAACAATCACAAGGAACGAAGTGATATTCAGATTGTCGGTATCGCTGAATCCAACAAAGCAAAGGCGCAGGCATTGGCGGATCGGTATGGATTTGATATGGGTATCGTGTACGACGATCTGGCGACAATGATCGAGAAAACGAAGCCCGAAGGGGTGGTTGCTTTTAACTCGATTTATGATCACCTGAATACCGTGGAGGTATGTGCACCAAAAGGAATTCATGTGATGGTGGAAAAGCCGTTGGCTGTCAGTACGGAGCATGCAGATAAAATGGCGGGTCTCGCAAGGAAATACAATATTCATTTATTAACCAACTATGAAACCACCTGGTACCCGACGCATTACAAGGTATTCGAGATGGCTGTCCGGAATCAGGAGATTGGTGCAATCAATAAAGTGCTGATCAACGACGGACACAAAGGTCCTGTGGAGATCGGCTGCTCTCCTGAGTTTCTGGCCTGGCTTACCGACCCGGTGCTGAATGGTGGCGGGGCGGTCGTCGATTTTGGTTGTTACGGCGCCAACCTGATGACCTGGATCATGCAGAACGAGGAGCCTGAAACGGTGACGGCTGTTTTACAGACCATCAAACCGGAGGTATATCCCAAAGTGGATGATCAGGCGACGATCATCCTGACTTACCCACACACACAAGCTATCATTCAGGGATCGTGGAACTGGCCGGTCGATCGGAAGGATCTTTCTGTCTATGGGAAAGAAGGGTATGTCACCGCATACAACGCCCACGACCTGGAGTATCGTTTAACCCGTAATGTACCCCGAAAGGAGATAAAAGTTAACGATTTTCCTTTGGCAGCAAAAGATCCGTTTAATTACTTTGCCAATGTAATCAGGGGAGATATAAAAGTGGCGGACACCGATCTCTCTTCGCTGGAAAATAATCTGATTGTCGTGAAAATATTGGATGCTGCCCGGCAAAGTGCCGCGGAAGGAAGGAGTATCCCGTTTAAGAAATAGGTTACCTGCCTGATCGACAAGCAGGTGCGAAGTACACAGTTGTCAGACCAAATAATTGTCTTGTAGAATCCTTATTCCGGCGGATTGTAAGAATCAGCATATGAAGTGGGGCTGTTTGTCGATTAAATATATTTTTGCATCTTTGTAAAAAAATCTTTGGATTAGATAATACAGAGTTCTTAGCTGGTAGCAGATGGATATGAATGCAGAATTAGATAACCTGTTCAGGAAAGTATCCTTTCGTGACGATCAGGAAGCATTCAAAGAGTTGTTCTTCGACTTTTATCCTTCCTTATGTGTCTTTGCACAACGTTATATCTCTTCTCCGGAGACATGCGAAGATATTGTTCAGGATACATTTTTCCATATTTGGAAAAACCGGAAAAAGATAGAAATTACCTCTTCTTTTCGAAATTTTTTAATTACCAGTGTAAGAAATAACTGCACTGACTATCTCCGCAAACAAACCACCCGTCAAAGTTATGCAGAAAAACATAATTCTCAAGACATCACAGATACACCCGAAGAGTTATACAGTATAAGAGAACTGGAAGAGATGCTCTATGCAGCATTAAATCAGTTGCCGGAGCATGTTAGAAGGGCATTCGAAATGAGTCGCTTTGAGAATATGACATACAATCAGATAGCTGTAGAAATGTCAGTTTCTCCCAAAACAGTGGAAGCTTATATCAGCAAAGCTTTAAATCTATTAAGAGCCGAGTTGAAGGACTATCTCCCCATGGTGATCATTGTGTGCAGCTATTTTCTGAAAAGGGGGTAAATTAAAGTAAGATTTGCACAAATTTTAAAAAAAATGTCATTTTCACATCGGGTGTTTCTTCTTTTATACGTCAAGTGAATATAAAAAGCATAAAACCCAGCGAAACGTGGCGGATAAGAAAGGGGAATGGAATCAAGTATGACTGACTCTGAAGTACGTATTTTAGAATATATACGAGGAGAACTGACCGATGACAGCGCTCGGGAGTTCGATTCTCACATCCTCTCTTCTCCCGAGTTCCGGGAAAAAGTGGAGCATATCCGCTCTATTCATGAACTATCGGAGTGTCTGAAAAAGCAAAAAAAAATGGATACGTCGACCGCGTGGGGTAAGTTGTCCCGGAGAATAGCATTGCTTCGCTTCCGGACAAAAGCATGGAATTTTTCCCGGACGGCAGCGGCAATCTTATTCCCGTTCCTTTTGTTGCATCAGTTTGTGATTCAACCCATGCTGCTGAGATCCCCGATAGAAATGATCACCCTTTCCTCGGCTCCTGGAATGGTAACAAAAGCAATTCTGCCTGATGGTAGCGAGGTATGGCTCAACGCGCAAAGCGAGTTGAGCTATCCAGTGAAATTCAAAGGAAAGGGAAGAACGGTCGTGCTGACCGGGGAAGCTTATTTTAAAGTGGTCGCGGACCATCGGCACCGTTTCAACGTGGAAATTCCGGGGGGTATCACTGTGAGCGCTTTCGGAACCGAATTTAATGTGAACGCATACCGCGATGAAGCAGATTATCATGTGACATTGGCCCGGGGAAACTTAGAAGTGGAAACGGCCAGCGCAATCAAAAAGGAGTTAGCACCGGGACAGAAAGCGATCCTGTTACCCCAAACAGGAGAAATGAACGTTGTGCAGGCTGATACGTATGTAGAGACCGCTTGGATAGACAGAAAGATGGTGTTCCGACGGGAGAAACTCGAAACCATTGCCCAGAAACTATCCCGGAAGTTCGGGGTGGTAATTCATCTCGAAGGGGACGAATTGAAGGAATACGAATACACCGCCACATTTACGGATGAAACGTTGGAAGATATTCTGGAGTTGTTGAAAAGGTCTGCTCCGATCACCTATTCCATTTCCCGTCAGGAGCAACTTGATAACGATACCTTTTCCCAACGGGTCGTCACCATACGAGCAAGATAAAATGATTACTAATCACCAGGAGGACTGCCTATGTGGATATAGAAACCGGAAAGAATAAAAAACGGGAGAATGAATATACATTCCCCCGCCCATGATTTCAATTGTCAACGCGGAAAATCTCACCTCACCGCGAGGCAATCAATTTACTAAACCCATTCATGAATTTAATAACAGTGTAAAAATATGAATAATAAACCAATCTGCCAAGAAGTACACCTTTTCTGTACTTTTTTTAAAAAAATACCCACCGCTATGAGAATGACACTCTTGCTCTTGTTCGTGGTACTTGTCCAGTTACAGGCGAACAACTCCTATTCTCAGAACACGAAGATTTCGTTGGATATGAAAAATACGACCATCGAAAAAGTATTGCAAACCATCGAAGAAAAATCCGATTATTACTTCTTTTATAACAATAAGTTGGTGAATGTAGACCGGAAAGTGAGTGTTCGCGTAAAAAATGCGCCCATTTCGGATGTGCTGGATAAACTGTTCGCATCGGAAGATGTGGCCTATCAGGTAGAAGGCAATCAGATCATTCTGTCGATGAAAGAAAAAATTACGGAACTGGCTTCCAGAGTTGAATCTGCTCAGCAACAGCAGAACACCATTACGGGGAAAGTGACCGATAAGAAAGGCGAACCCATCATCGGAGCAAATATCATAGAAGTAGGGACAACCAATGGGACGGTGACAGATATTGATGGCAACTTCACACTAAATGTATCTGATGATGCCGTTCTTCGAATCTCGTTCATCGGTTACATCGAACAAAACGTTAACACAGCCGGAAAGAACACATTGCAGGTACTCCTAGAAGAAGATACAAAAACGTTGGAGGAAGTGGTTGTTGTTGGATACGGAACACAGAAAAAAGTAAATCTTACTGGATCAGTATCAACCATTCAATTTGATGAGGAACTTGAAAACAGGCCTATTACAAACGCATCTCAAGCAATCAGCGGCAAGACTACTGGCGTTTGGGTAAGTCAAAACTCAGGTAAACCAGGAAGTGATGAAGCTCAACTAAGAGTAAGGGGATGGGGTACTTTAAATAATTCTA
>DFYK01000016.1 GCA_002383605.1 Proteiniphilum sp. UBA4084
CCAGGGAATCAGAATACATTGCCCTCTACTACAACACCCTGCCGCATATTGTGGCACTGCGGGCAAGGGGAGCCGATAAACAGGTGCCGGAACTGGAAACCTGTTTCACAGCACTCTATGGCTATATGCTCCTGAAGTTGCAACAAAGGGAGATATCCGCCGACACGCAGGCCGCCGTCACGCAGATCACTGCATTGCTGCGACTGCTCTCGTTAAAATATAAAACGATGGACGAAAAAGAACAGGAAATTTAATGAATTAATAAGGATAAGCTGAAAGCTCACTTGCAAACCGCTGCATGTTCAAAGTTTTTACTAAAGAAAGCTGACAGCTGACCGCTGATAACTGACCGCTTACAACAAACATTATGCCCATATTTACAGGATTAAGCAAGTCTCTGGGAGGAACCGAAAAGGAGACCCCCAAACAGCAGTATTTTTACGGGCTGGTGCAAAAGAATGTACTGGTTACCGGTGCCAACGGGCAGCTGGGTAGTGAGATCAAAGCAATAACTGCCCGCATGAACCTGCCCTTCCGTTTCTTTTTCACCGATGCTGACACGCTGGATATCACCGATATTCTTCAGATTGATGCCTTCGTGGCCGACCACGGGATACAATATCTGATTAACTGTGCTGCCTACACGGCAGTAGACAAGGCGGAAACAGACAGCGAGAAAGCCACTACCATCAATGCCACCGCAGTGGCGAACATCGCACAGGTAGCTGTGAAGCATGACGTGAAAGTGATTCATATTTCCACCGACTTTGTGTTTGATGGGGCATCAGCCGTTCCTTACAAGGAGACGATGGATGCTCAGCCGTTGTCGGTCTATGGTAAAACAAAACTGGCGGGAGAAGAGGCGCTGCAGACAATGGGCGGCGACTGGATTATCCTGCGCACTTCCTGGTTATACTCAGAATATGGCACGAACTTTGTGAAGACCATGATCCGGCTGATGCAGGAACGGGAACAGCTGACCATCGTGGACGATCAACGGGGTACACCTACTTATGCGGCCGACCTGGCAGAGATGGTCATCCATATTCTGCAGTTCACCGAAGAGCAGGAATGGAAGACGGGCATCTATCACTTTTCAAACAAAGGAGAAACCACCTGGTTCGGATTTGCCGGGGAGATTAAAAAGCTTGCTGGCATCACCACCTGTGAGCTCATTCCCATCTCCTCGGATGAATACCCTTCTGCTGCACGTCGGCCGGCATACAGCGTATTGGACTTGTCCAAAACCACATCTTCCTTTCACGTGGAGATACCGGCCTGGGAGGAAGCCCTGGCGCGTTGCATCAACAAAGTTCTTGCAAACAAAACTGAAAGCTGACTACTGATCGCTTTAAAAAACAAACCGCTGAACGCTCAAAGCTTGATCCAAAAGAAGCTGAGAGCTGAAAGCTGACCGCTGATAGCTAATTAAATAATGACAATTAAAGAAGAGATACAACGGCGGCGCACCTTTGCCGTCATCAGCCACCCCGACGCGGGTAAAACCACCCTGACAGAAAAATTGCTGCTCTTTGGCGGCGCCATCCATGTGGCCGGAGCCGTCAAGTCGAACAAGATAAAGAAAACGGCTACCTCCGACTGGATGGAGATAGAGAAGCAACGCGGCATCTCCGTCGCCACCTCGGTGATGGGTTTTGAGTACAGCGATCACAAAATCAACATCCTCGATACCCCGGGTCACCAGGATTTTGCCGAAGACACATTTCGCACGCTCACAGCCGTGGATAGCGTGATTGTGGTGGTAGACGTGGCCAAGGGGGTGGAGACCCAAACGCGCAAATTAATGGAAGTCTGCCGCATGCGGAACACGCCGGTCATGATCTTCGTGAATAAGATGGACCGCGAGGGAAAGGATCCTTTTGACATCCTCGATGAGCTGGAAGAAGAACTGCAGATTGCGGTACGCCCGCTGAGCTGGCCCATCGACATGGGAGAACGGTTTCGCGGTGTCTACAACCTGTATCAGGAGAGTCTCGACCTCTATCAGCCCGGCAAGCAGGTGATCACGAAGTCGGTGCATCTCGCTTTGCAGTCGTCCGATCTGGAGAAACACATCGGTGACAAGCTCTCAAAAAAACTGCGTGACGATGTGGAACTGATTACGGAGGTTTACCCGAAGTTTCAACGAGATGCTTACCTTGCCGGAGAACTGGCGCCGGTCTTCTTTGGCTCGGCATTGAATAACTTCGGTGTGAAGGAACTGCTCGACTGTTTCGTGGAGATTGCCCCGTCGCCCCGACCGGTGCAGGCCGAAGAGCGTACTGTGAATTCCTATGAGGAGGCATTCAGCGGCTTCGTGTTCAAGATCCATGCCAACATGGACCCCAACCACCGCTCCTGCATTGCATTTGTGAAAGTGTGTTCCGGTAAGTTTGAACGCAATGTGAACTACAAGCATGTGCGATTCAACCGGATGATGAAGTTCTCTTCGCCCACCGCCTTCATGGCACAGAAGAAGGAGATTATGGATGAGGCTTACGCCGGCGATATCGTAGGACTGCCCGACAATGGTAACTTCAAGATCGGCGACACCCTCACCTCGGGTGAGCAGCTTCACTTCAAAGGGTTACCCAGCTTCTCGCCGGAAATGTTTAAATACATTGAGAATGCCGATCCCATGAAGTCGAAACAGCTGCAGAAGGGCGTAGAACAGTTGATGGACGAAGGGGTCGCTCAACTGTTTGTGAATCAATTTAACGGGCGAAGGATCATCGGTACGGTGGGGCAGCTTCAGTTTGAGGTGATTCAGTACCGTCTGCTGCACGAGTATGGCGCACAGTGCCGCTGGGAGCCGATCAATCTCTATAAGGCATGCTGGATTGAGAGCGACGATGCAACACAGCTGGCCGACTTTAAAAAGCGCAAGTTCCAGTATATGGCGCACGACAAGGAGGGCAGAGACGTCTTCCTGGCCGAATCAAACTATATTCTGATGATGGCGCAACAGGATTTCAAGAACATCCGTTTTCATTTTAATTCCGAATTCTGATTTCCTGCCAAGTGTATGGTCATCTGCGGGAATGGGATGTTCAGTCCGTGTTCAATCAGCGCCTCGTATGCCTGTTCGTTCAGGTCGTAGGTGACCGGCCAGAAATCAGCGACGAGCGTCCATACCCTCAGCACAAAGTCGATGGAGCTATCGTTCATCTTCACCATCCGTGAAAAGGGGGCGGGATCATGCAACACCTGGGGATGCTTCTCCGCAATATCGAGCAACAGCCGTTTCACCAGCTCCACGTCCGATCCGTAATCCACGTTCACGGTCAGATCCACGCGACGGGTGGCCTGGGTGCTGTAATTGACGATGTTGCCCGTGGAGAGGGGCCCATTTGGAATATGTACTGTCTTGTTGTCGAAGGTGGTGAGGGTAGTGTAGAGGATACCCACCGACTGCACCGTGCCGGCCATACCTTGTGCTTCAATGTAATCTCCTCCCCTGAAGGGCTTATTTAATAACAACATCACGCCGCCGGCAAAGTTGGCCAGGTTGTCCTTCACTGCCAGACCCACCGCCAGTCCCACCGAACCGATCAAAGCAGCAATGGAAACAGTTTTTGGCCCGACAATATTGATGATCAGAATGATAAGTATTGAAAACAGGGTGATGTTCGCAATATTGGTAAGGAAGCTGCGCAATGCACGATCTTCAACACGTTTGTTGAGCACCTTTCCGACTAATCCGGCAATCCGTTTAATAATCCATTTCCCCACGTAGAAAATTATCAGCGCTATCAGCAGCTTCCCGAGGAAGTCGATGCTGCCTGTGACAAACTGATCGAGCAACTCATCAAAACGACCTGCTTTGATTAATTCTGCAGTTGAACTTTTTTGTGTATCTGCCGGAAGGCGGCTTATCAGTGAGTCAGCCAATGAGCCGGAAATGGTGAATGACATATTGTTTTTTGTTTTTTGAACTGAAGCGGCAAAGATAAATATTTTTGATTAAATTTGTTGTCTACATCTGCACATCAAAACTGAGTATGAGGTTATTTTTATTGTTTTTTGTACTGATATCGCTGTTCCCGGCTTCGCTGCTGCAGGGTCAAAGTTATGAAAATCTGGTGGAGCAGTCGGCTGCATTTATCGAAAACAACCGGTTAGATAGTGCTGCAGTGTCGTTGCAAAAGGCGATGTCGCTGGAGCCTGCAAACACAAATAACCCTGTGTTGTTGCTGAACCTGGGTATTTTACAGCGCCAACTGGGGTTACTCGACGATGCATACATTTCTTTCACTGCCTCCCTGGCCAACAACCCCATGCCTGAACTGGTACTTCACAACAGAGCTTCTCTGCTGTGTGACATGCAGCGGTTCGGTGAGGCCATGGAAGACTACGACACCCTCATCCGCCGTTATCCGGATGATGTGGAAGCTTATTACCGACGTGGCCTGCTCTACCTCGAACAACACAGCAGAACAAAGGCTGAAGCCGATTTTAAAATATCGGAAAAGATCGATCCCGACAATCTCTATACACAGTTAAGCAAAGCACTGATATATAAGTTGGACGATAACTGGGATGCTGCCGAAAAAATATATACTTCCCTCATACAGTCGGAACCACAACCCGTTGATCCCAGTTTTTTCATGAATCGTGCTGAATGTTATGTGAACACCGACCAGATATTCAGGGCCTCGGCCGACTTGCGCGTAGTAGAAAATACGCAGAAAAATAATCCCTATTTTTATTTCCTGCGTGGACGAATACGGTTTGAACAATTTGACAAGGTGGCTGCGAGAGCTGACTTTAAAAAAGCCGGAGAATTGGGATATGAAGCCACTCTTGTGGATGAATGGCTGAAAAAAACAGAAAAATAAGCACTTTCACAATCTAATAAAAATAACAATGAAAAGAAAATTGGTTTATTTTGGTACACTGATGCTGTTGGTTGCACTTTCTGCTCATACACAGGCGCAGGAAGCGAACAAATTAACGAAAAAAGAAAAAAAAGAGGGATGGACACGCTTATTCAACGGAACAGATTTCTCCGGATGGAGACAATATAACGGAACAGAAATGCCAAAAAACTGGCAAATAGAAGAAGGAGCCATGAAGGTGGTACCTGCAGATCCCTCTAAACCGGGAAGTGGTGGCAACGGTGATGTTATCTTTGCAGGCAAAATGTTTACCGATTTTGAATTGTCACTTGACTGGAAGGCTGGTGATCAGGCCAACTCGGGCATTTTCTACTATGTGCGTGAAGTGCCCGGTAAGCCCATTTATTATGCTGCCCCCGAGATACAGGTGCTCGACAATGAACGTGCCACCGACAATAAAATTGACAGCCACAAGGCCGGGTCTCTTTATGATATGATCGCTGCCGATCCTGCCACCGTTCATCCGGCTGGACAATGGAACAACATCGTGATCAGGGTGAAGGATGGAAAAGTAACACATGTTCAGAACGGGAAGAAAGTGGTGGAGTACACACTCTGGACCAAAGAGTGGGATGATCTGGTGCAGCAAAGTAAGTTTAAAAGTTTCCCCGGTTTTACTGAAGGAATTGCACACGATGGATACATTGGTTTACAGGATCATGGCTATACCGTGTGGTTCCGGAACGTGAAGATCAGAGAATTGTAAAATGTAACGCCTGAGACGGGCTATGGGTTGAATTAAAAAACAGGGGTTGTCTCTTTAGGAAGGCAACCCCTGTTTTTTCAATTTGTTCCAATGGCACTTAATCCAGTCTGATCTCATCCACGAAGATGAAGGCGCGATTCCCCTTCCCGGGATGCCACGCAGGCATCAGGGAGGGTTTTACGGTTACCCTGAAGTAACGAGCCTCAACAGGTTCAAAGGTAAGTTTGTGCGTAGATATCTCGGCCCAGTGGTCCTTGTGCTCATCGGTCACTGTCTGATCGATGACCGGCGCGAAGGTCTTGTTGTCGGCCGATGACTCAATGATGATTTCCGAAGCATCGAAGATCCAGTCGCCCGTCACCACGGCATTGTGGACTTCCGCCTTACTTATTTCAGTGGGCTGCAGCATATCGATCACAGCTACGAGTTCTTCGCCCTGAAATCCTATCCAACGGCCCGTCCGATAATTGGTGTCATTCCCGTTAAGTCCGTCCACGAGCATGGGAGCGCCGTCATAGGTATAGTTTGCCGCCGGTGTGGTGAGCAGCTCGGTGGGCATGAAGGTTGATTTGCTGATCTCGATCTTCTCGCTGAAAACTTTGCTCTTCTTTCCGTCGCGAATGGCCACTGCCTTTAGCGTTGCATTTTCTCTAATGGACAACTTGCCTTCGTATCGACTTGACGATTCGTTTGGCTCGCTGCCATCGAGTGTATAGTACACCGGCGCATCGTCTATGGTGGTGAAGGTCACATCCAGTGCGTTGTTGTCGAAGTTGGCTTTCAGTTCCGCCGCCACGTCGAACACATGGGTGGCATAGTTGTAACCCAGCTTGTCGTAGAGCGCCAGCAGCTGCGGCAATCGCTTCAGGAACGATTCATAATTTTTCTTCTCCGGTTGCATCCACTGTACTTCGCTCATGGCTGCCAGTCGCGGCAGGAGCATATATTCCACATGTTCCGGCTCTTTGATATACTCTGTCCAGAGATTCGCCTGCGGGCCCAGGATGTGGGTACGTTGTTCCGCAGTGAGCACCTCCGGCACAGGTTCAAAGCTATAAACCTGTTCCAGGGGTACAAATCCACCAATTGCCAACGGCTCATCGGCGGTATGCTGTGTCTGATAATAGTCGAAGTAGCTGTAGTTGGTGGGCGTCATGATTACGTCGTGGCCCAACTGTGCAGCCTGTATGCCGCCGCCCATGCCGCGCCACGACATTACCGTGGCGTTAGGTGCCAGCTCACCTTCCAGAATCTCATCCCATCCAATGATGCTGCGACCGTGGTCGTTCAGGAACTTTTCCATGCGGGCGGTCACATAGCTCTGCAGGTAATGTTCTGCGGTATGGCCGTCACTGCCCTTCAGTCCCAGTTCCTTAATGCGAGCCTGACAAGCAGGACATTCTTCCCATCGTGTCTTGGGCGCCTCGTCACCACCAATATGGATGTATTGCGAAGGAAAGATCTCCATCACTTCGGTCAGCACAGCCTCCAGAAAGGTGAATGTCTCCTCCTTGCCGGGGCAGAGCACATCGTCGAACACACCCCATTCACGGGCTACCTCATAGGGACCACCGGTACAACCCAGCTCGGGATAAGCAGTCAGCGCTGCCAGCATATGACCGGGCAGGTCCACTTCGGGGATGATGGTGATGTACCGCTCCTCCGCATATTTTACCACCTCTTTCAGCTCCTCTTTGGTGTAGAATCCGCCATGGGGTATACCGTCATACTCGCCCGTGTTGCGGCCGATCACTGTTTCCTTACGCATGGATCCCTTCTCGATGAGTTTGGGATAAGCATCAATTTCGATGCGCCATCCCTGGTCGTCGGTCAGGTGCCAGTGAAAGCGATTGATGTTGTGTAGTGCCAGCAGATCGATGTATTTCTTCACGAACGCTGTCGGCTGGAAATGGCGTGCCACATCGAGCATCGATCCACGATAGCTGAAGCGGGGTGCATCATCTATGGTGGCAGGAGAGAGGGATACCTGCGCGTAGTTTCCCACGGGCACCGACTTGCGCAGGGTCTGTATACCATAGAAAACACCAGCATCGGAGGCTCCCTCAATGCGGATCTCCCGCTCGGTGATGCTGGTTCGGTATGCCTCCGGATTATCGTTTTGAAGCCCTGTTGTCAGGATAATAGCATTCTGTTCCGGAGCCATAGTGGTCACGGTAGGTTTTATTCCGGCCGACAGTTCCAGGTAATCTGCCAGAAATTCAGCATTGCGCTGCATCTTTTCGTTCCCTTCCGGAAAAACAATTTGCGTTGATCCCGAGAGTACAAAGGCTGTTCCTTCCGCAGTCTCAATCTGGTGGGGCAGGGGAACCACATTGTAGTTTGCTTCGACTGTTCCGCTGCCTCCCTTGCCACAGGAAGCAAGTGAGATAGCCAGTGCCGCCATGATTTGTAGGGTGTTGATTATCTTCATATTTTTTGTCTCTTTATGAATGATTTATTTAGATTTATTTTTCCAGGCAGTCAATGTCTCCGCCACCTTGTCGGCACGGGTCACCTGTTGGGCGTATTCGTCGATGACAATCACATCTCCACCCATCTTCAGGTTGGGGTTGCGATAGGTCATGCCGCTTTCCTCCGATACCCTTGCGGAGAGGTGAAACTCTCTGGCGCCGGTATCATTTGCCAGCTTCGCAATGTTGTTTGCATTCACCCCGCTACCCGGCATAATGATCATGCGGTCGCCGGCTTTTTTTACCAGTTCTTGCAGCAATTCAATGCCTTGTTCTGCCTTGGGCTGTTGCCCCGAGGTAAGCAGCCGGTCGCACCCCAGCTCAATGATCCGATCCAGGCTTTCAAACGGGTCGTGACACATGTCGAAAGCCCGGTGGAAGGTCACGCTCATTCCTGCTGCTGCATCCACCAGCTCACGGTTACGTGCCATATCCACTTCCCCTTGCGGCGTAAGGCATCCGATCACAACGCCGTCGACTCCCAACCTCTGTGCGTTTTCAATGTCCTTTAGCATGATCCGGTGTTCCAGGGCGGAATAGAGGAAATCTCCTCCCCGCGGGCGGATGATCACGTGCAGTTTTATCTGCAACAGCTCGCGTGCCAGTACAATGTCGCCATACGATGGAGTGGTGCCCCCCTCGGGAATGGCGGCACAGAGTTCCACGCGCCACGCGCCTCCTTTTTGAGCTTCGAGGCAGCTGGCTACTGAATTGGCGCAGATCTCCAGTTTGTAGTCGTTTGTCATACAGGTTTCTTTGTGAAGGGTTATCCGGCGTTTATCATTGTCCGTCAGTAATTGAATTTTATTACGAATCGGTCTTACAAAAGTAATAAATTGAAAGAACAAGTAAAAAGTTTTCGATGGACTGATTGGTAAAATATAAGATTTTCATTCCATACTCCCTGATAATCATAGCAAAACCATTTTCGGAAATAATTAAATTGAAAGATTCTAAATTTTGTAAACAGGTTAAAAATTTAATCCTTTTTCAGCACAATTTACCAGTACTTTATCTACATTTGTAAGGGTTTAAAAGGAAAAAAGTATAATTAAAATCGTTGCCTATGTTTACACTATCGCATGTGCACCCTATGCTGGTGCATTTTCCCATCGCTTTAATCACTGCAGGTTTTTTGCTGGAACTCATTTATTTGTTTCGCAAAAAAGAGGTGTGCCTTACCAAAGCCGGATATTATTTGCTAATACTTGGTGCTTTGGCTACCGTAATCACCTGGTTGTCGGGTATCTTTTTTACTGCCGAAATGGAAGGAGCAGCAGGGCAGGTACGCGAAACACATGAGTTGATGGCAACCGTGACTGTTGTGTTGCTGATCGTCGCTGCCGCTATCCGGATGTATGTTGTTGTTAAAAAGAAAGACAATGACAAAAAGCTAAAAAACATTGCTTTTGTTGTGTATGCTTTGGCCACAATCAGTGTGATGATTACCGGTTTTTTCGGAGGTACACTTGTATATAATTATATGATGCCACTTTAATGTTTAATTTTTAAAAAAAAATGACACGATGAAAAAGTATTTGTATTTTATGTTGTCTCTCGGAGCAGTGTTTATGTTAGTAAGTTGCGCCCAGAAGCCTGTGAAGACGATTGCAGACCTGAAAGAGGGAATCAAAGGTGAAACGACGGCAAGTGCCAAATATGCCGCTTTTGCACAAAAAGCCAGGGAAGAAGGGAACGACACCATCGCCACTTTTTTCGATGCAGCATCAAAAGCTGAAACCATACATGCTGCCAATCACACCAAGGTGTTGGAAAAACTGGGAGAAAAAATGGAAGCTTTCACGCCCGAATTCGAAGTAAAGACAACAGCCGAAAACCTTCAGGCTGCCATCGACGGGGAAACCTATGAAGAAACGGTCATGTATCCCGGATTTATTAAGGATGCGGAGGCCGAAAAAGTTCCCGATGCCATCAAATCGTTTACATGGGCGATGGATACGGAAAAGAAGCATGAAACATTCTACAAAAATTCTCTCACTGCTTTGCAGGCAGGTAATGAAAGTACGTTGCCAGCGGGTTTCGAAGTTTGCCCGGTTTGTGGTAACACCTATGCAGAAGGCAATGTGGATGAAACATGTGCTTTTTGCCAGACATCGCGTGATAAATTCGAAAAGATTTAACTACACGTTCAGCATGATACGCAAGATACTGAATAAGCCACCGTGATTTTCATGCAGATGGCTATTAGATGCCGCTTGACTGATCCCATCCACACGAAGCTTTCTCCCAACGTCAAAATACCAAAATGGGAAGCCAGTCCCGCCACCAGCAGGGGGATAAACACCCTGAAGCCGGTGCTGGCACTCAGCCCGATGCCGAGAGCAATGGCACTGAGGGTCTCCATATTTATTTCCATAGCTGAAGGGATATCATTTTTTTTAAGAGACGCAATTTCGTCTGACCTCATTCAGCAGCCGGGGCACTTTTTGATAGGGATCTCCCGCACCCAGCGTTTCGATGGGCAGATATCCCCTGTAGCCGGCTTTTTTGATGAGGCGGAATAATTTCTCCAAATCGGCCGGTGTTTCCTTTCCCTCAATCCATACATTCTCTTTGATTTGCCAGGTGACTGCTTTTGAAATGTTTTTCTCGATTTCTGCATAGGGATCACCCTGCCGATAGCTGCCAATGTCGAGATTCAAGCCCAGCCAGTCGGAACCGACCATGTCGAAGATGCGATCCACATCGTCCGCAGTTTTGATAAAATCGTTGTGGTTCTGGATGGCGATGATCACGCCAAACTCCTTCCCATAATCACAGCAGGTGCGAATGTCTTCCGCCATCCACCTGAACACCTGATCGCGCGTAAATCCTTCATGAGAATTTGTTCCCCCGAAGATACGCAGGTTGGGAGCTCCCATCCCCGCCGCAGCCTCAATCCATTGTTTGATCAGTTCGATATCGGCTTTGCGTGCAGCAGGATCGGGATTGGCAAAGTCATTGCGCACGCCGGTGCCGCTGATATCGAGTCCCAGCAGAAAGGCCTCCCGCTTGAACTCGTTGATAAATCCGGTGGAAGGTGGAGTGGGATAACCCGGGAAATAGTACCCCGTGGGATCAATGGCATCGAAGTTGTGTTCTGCACAAAACCGGAGCATATCAAAAAGATCCACTTTCCCGTCCCGGAGCAGCTGATTGAACGAGTAAAGATTCAAACTCAGTTTGAATTTGTGTGGTAAACCCTCTCTGCTTCCCGTGCTTCCGGAAAGTGAAAAAGAGGAGAGGACAGGGATTGCCGGAATCACGACCATCGTCTTCAGAAAATTGCGGCGGGAACGGTTTGTTTTCATCGTGTCTTGAATTTAAACGCTGTGGGTATCAAAGGACTTTCTTGCAAATATAAATTATTTTTTCAGAACTCCCATGAAGGAAAAAGAATTGGCTGTTTTTTTTGTTATTTCTATGAAATAGTTGTATTCTTGTGGTCGCTGTTGTATCTGAATAAAGGATCTTTACAACTTTGGCAGGCAACTCAAAAAAGAAAACATAATCTAAAATCGAACACAATGCGGCAACCATCAGTTTTGCTTATCTTTTTCTTTCTGCTTCTGCACTGTAGCAGTACGCCTATTGTTGAACTGGAAAAGTCTGACGATTCCAAAGAGACGGGAGAAACCGGAAAATGGGCAACGGCCCAGGAGATCAATGACCGTCTGGGAAGAGGAATAAACATCGGAAATACCTTCGAGGCGTTGCAAGCGTGGCAATCCCCCTTTGTGTCGGGCGATCTGAAACGCATTGCCGACCTGGGTTTCACGCATGTGCGCATCCCCATTCGCTGGGAGCGTGACGATCGCAGCATGGCCTCATCGCCTTACACCATCTATCCGGACTTTCTGGCAAAGATTAAGTCGGTGGTAGATGAAGCACTGAAACAGAAGCTCCACATCATCCTCAACATGCATCACCACGATGCGCTCTATGCCAATCCGGCTGCCGGCAAAGACCGTTTCCTTTCGCAGTGGGAGCAGATTGCAGATTACTTTAAAGCGTATCCCGACAGCCTGCTGTTTGAGATCCTCAACGAGCCGCACGATCAGCTCACGTCCGTACTGTGGAACAATTATGCGAAGGAAGCCCTGCAGCGCATAAGAGAGACCAACCCCAAGCGGTGCGTGTTGCTCGGTACAGCCGAGTGGGGCGGGGTAGGCGGACTGCGGTCGCTGGAGATACCCGATGATCCGCAACTCATACTGACGCTCCATTACTACAACCCGTTTCACTTCACGCACCAGGGTGCCAGCTGGTCGGAAGGTTCCGAGGCGTGGCTCGGCACAAAGTGGCAGGATACCGATTTCGAACGGCAGGCGGTGGCAGATGATTTCAAGGCTGCGGTTCGTCTTGCCAATGAGAAAAACATCCCGATACACGTGGGTGAGTTTGGAGCCTACTCGCGTGCCGACATGGATTCACGGGTGAAGTGGACCCGGTTTCTGGCCCGCTGGTTCGAACAACAGCAGTTTAGCTGGGCCTACTGGGAGTGGAACTCCGGCTTTGGCATTTACGATCCCCGTATCGGTCAGTACCAACAGCGGCTGGTGGATGCGCTCATCAAGGATCCGATGCCGCAACAAAAAAACAGATGATGATGGAAGATTCATTCGAACGGCCCGCATTTACACCCGAAAATATCACCGTTTTGGCAGCAGATGAGATTTTTGTGTTTGGCAGCAACCTGGGAGGGAACCACGATGGCGGTGCTGCCCGGATAGCATTGCAAAAGTTTGGCGCCATCTACGGGCAGGGAGTCGGCCTGCAAGGGCAGAGCTACGGCATTCCCACCATGCAGGGAGGCGTGGAGACCATTGCACCCTATGTAAATCAATTCATTGAATTTGCAGGAGCACATCCCGAGTATTTCTTCTATGTAACACGCGTTGGATGCGGCATTGCCGGATTCACCGACCGTGAGATTGCACCACTTTTTAAAAAAGCATTGAATCTGAAAAACGTCTGCCTGCCAGAAACGTTTGTCCGGATACTTCACGACATTTCTTAAAGTAAATTACGGTAATTTTTTAAAGTATTTCTTTACGAATCGCTTTGTGATGATTAATTTGTACGTGTGATGCATGTTGTCAACAACCCAACAAAAATACGCTGTGCGTTGTTTATGGTTGAAACAGTTTAAAAATCACGAAAATGAAAGGATTTATCATCACTTTTCTGCTTATGGGTATTTTTCAAACTATACAGCCACAATCACTGAAAACGGTTTCTTATCAGGATGGAACCCAAAAATTAAATGGACTGGTCACTTCCAATGCCGGTAAGCAGTTGCCGGGCGTACTTATCCTGCCTGCCTGGAAGGGTGCGGACAGTGAAGCGCGTACTGCCGCGCTGAACCTCGAAAAAGAGGGATATATTGCTTTTATCGCCGACATCTATGGCGAAGGAAACACACCGGCGGATAATGAAGCGGCTGCAAAACTTTCCAGCACCTACAAGAATGATTACCGGGCCTATCAACACAGGATTTCGCTGGCTCTGGATCAACTGAAAGCACAGGGCGCAAAGGCAGATAAAATTGTGGTGATCGGATATTGCTTTGGCGGTACCGGAGCCCTGGAAGCGGCACGGGCAGGATTTAACCTGCAGGGAGTGGTTTCCATTCACGGCGGGTTGAGTAAAGATGAAAACCGGCCCAATAAGCCCATTCATACAAAAATACTGGTGGAGCATCCGGCAGAGGACAAGAGCGTATCCCGGGAGGATCTCGACAATCTGGTAAAAGAGTTGAATGAAGGCAACGCAGATTGGCAAATCATTACCTATGCCCACACCGGCCACACCTTCACAAATCCGGAATCGCCCGAATACAATGAAGTAATGGCAAAGAGAGCATGGAGCCACACGTTGCTGTTTCTGAAAGAGGTGTTGAAGTAGTTTACTTATTTTTATAATAATTTGAATTACCTGGCCCATATATATTTTTCGGACAGATGCCGTCAGGTTGCCGTTGGCAATTTCATCGGAGATTTTGTCAAAGGCCGGGGATATAAAGCGTACCCTTCGGGCATCAGAAAAGGAATCCTTTTGCACAGGCAAATCGATCATTTTACCGATAACCACCCGGTATTTAAGAAGACTGTGGAACTACTTCGGCCGTCTTTCGGGCGTTATTCGGGAATCATGGCCGACATGTATTATGATTATCTGCTTGCCTCCGATTTTGAACGGTACAGCAATGGGCAGAGCCTCGACAAGTTTGCACGAAATTTTTACCTGTCGGCCTTACTTTACTACTGGTGGTTGCCCAAAAGAGTCAAAGGGTTCATTTTCCATTTCATAAAAACCAACCGTCTAAAGAGATATGGTACCTTCGACGGGCTGCAACAATCGCTCGAAATCATGTCGGTTCACAAGAGCACAGCAATCAATCCCACCCTTGGAATTGAGTTCCTTGTGGCAAACGAATCACAACTGAGAAACCATTTCGGTCAATTCATGACGGAGGCACTG
>DFYK01000035.1 GCA_002383605.1 Proteiniphilum sp. UBA4084
AACCATTTTTTGAAATTATCTACCTTACAAGAATGATATGTTTGCTCTATTTTATGACATACCCCATTCATTTTCTTTGTTCAGCGCATTTTTTACACAAAATATTGCGATAAAATTGTTACTTTTACACTCAGTAAACGGGAAGAAAAAAAGATGCAAGACAGTAAAACCGGAGGCAGTCACTGAAAACCGAACCGCTGCCGGAAAAAACATGTATTCTAAAAAGCTGATAACTGAACGCTGACTGCTGATAGCCAAAAAAATTATGAGTTTAAGCAACAACAAAATAAAATATATCCGGTCTCTCAAAGAAAAAAAGTTTCGCGATGAGCACCGCACCTTCATTGCAGAAGGAACGAAGCTCGTCTTCGATTTGCTGGAGACATGCCGCTGTCAGCTGATTGCAGCACTACCGGAGGTGTTATCGGCGCATCCTGGCGTAAGCGCTGAAGAAATTGTGGAGGCGAGCGAAAGTGAACTCAAAAAGGCAACTTTGCTGGCGACAGCACCGCAGGTCATCGCTGTTTTTTATCAGCCCGAAAACATCGTGGAACAAATTCAACCGGAGGGAAAGTTATTTCTTGTCCTCGACGGAGTCCAGGATCCGGGAAATGTGGGTACCATCGTCCGCATTGCCGACTGGTTTGGCATTGATCACATTGTCTGTTCGCCCGACACTGCCGATCTGTTTAATCCCAAAACGGTACAGGCGACCATGGGCGCCATCGCCCGTGTAGGAGTCAGTTACACAGATATCGGAATTTTCTTACGAAAGCATAATCACCTGCCTGTTTACGGCACCTTTCTGGATGGAGAAAATATCTACTCCGATACGCTTTCGGAACAGGGCATCATCGTGATGGGCAGCGAGGGTAAAGGCATCAGGCCTGACATAGCGGCAGCCATCAACCGAAGACTCTTCATTCCCAATTTTCCTTTAAACCGCACCACTTCCGAATCGTTGAATGTGGCAGCAGCCACCGCCATTGTCTGTGCCGAATTCCGCAGAAGAACTTTTTAAAAAGCGCAAAAAAATCACGTATTGAGAGAATACGTGATCACCTAAAACAAATCTAAAGAGAATAAAAATCTCACTTACAGTGAGATGTGGGTGGAAAACGGGGCTCGAACCCGCGACCTTCGGAACCACAATCCGACGCTCTAACCAACTGAGCTACAACCACCGTATTGTAATCGGGTGCAAAGATAGGATTTTTTTATCACTTCCCATCCAAATAAACCTGTTTTTTTAAAAAAAATGTTTTGCAGGCTTCCATATGCGCAAAAAATAGTACATTTGAAGCAATAGAACAAAAAAAATCATGGGAACTAAAAAAATAAGACTTTCTATCCTGGGAATCTCCTTCAGTCAGGTACAGGCGGGAGCCTATGCGCTCATCTTTGCCGAAGAGAGCGGCGTGCGCCGTCTTCCCATCGTCATCGGGACTCCCGAAGCCCAGTCCATCGCCATCGTCATGGAAGGTATCACGCCGCCAAGACCGCTTTCACATGATCTCATCTGTTCCATCTGGGAACAACTTGGCATAGAGCTGGTTGATGTCCTGATTTACAAATTTGAAGATGGTGCTTTCTTTGCCGAACTTTTTTTGCGCCAGAATGACAAAGAGTATCGCATCGACTCACGCACTTCCGACGCCGTAGCCCTGGCAATACGCACCCATTCACCCATCTACACCACGGAAGAGATCATGAAGAATATGGCCATCGTCTTCGATGAACAATCTCCGGCCGGTGCTCCCGAACCGTTTATTCCGGATGAAGGCATACAGTCGGAAGAAGAATTGTCAGATCTTCATCTCGACACGCTGAGGAATCGTCTGAAAGATGCCGTGCATGAGGAGAATTACGAGCTGGCTACCCGTTTACGCGACGAAATCAACCGGCGAGAGAATAAATCCTGAAAGAAAACAAAATGTCAGATACGCTCTTTTATTGTCCTGATATTGCAATCTCTCCGCAACTGCCACCACAGGAATCACAACATTGTGTTAAAGTACTCAGAATGCGGGAAGGCGACACACTGACCGTGACCGACGGGCAGGGTTATTTCTATGAATGCGTGCTCACGGAAGCGCATCCGAAACATTGCATCGTTCGCATTGAACATCGGACAGAAATGGCCAAAAACCGGGACTTCCTGCTTCAGATAGGCTTTGCACCCACCAAACAGATGGAGCGAAACGAATGGTTTGTAGAAAAGGCTGTCGAAATAGGCATTGATCGGTTTACGCCTCTTTTGAGCAGTTACTCCGAACGGAAAGAACTGAAAAAAGAGCGTCTGGAAAAGATTGCCGTGTCGGCCATGAAACAGTCGCAACAGGCTTTTCGTCCTGCTATTGATGAGCTGATACCCTTTACCGATCTTGTGACACGTCCCTTTGAAGGGAGAAAATTTATCGCCCACTGCCATGATCTACCTAAGAAGCCGTTGGCTCAAACATATCGGAAAGGAGAAAATGCAGTAATCCTGATTGGCCCCGAAGGTGATTTCAGCCAGGAGGAGATCGGCAATGCTCTGGCGAACGGTTTTGAACCTGTCAGCCTCGGGCAAACAAGACTTCGCACCGAGACCGCTTGTCTTGTCGCCACACACACAATTCATGTCATCAACAACCAACAATCATAAACTTCACACAATGAAAAAAATATTTTTCTCCATCTCACTTCTGCTGATGCTCCTTTGCATCGGCTGCAGCAGCAATGTCCAAAAGGAGCTGCCACGCATCGCCATTGCCGGCATCGCCATCGAGTCGAGCACCTTCTCGCCGGCAGTATCGAACGAGGAGGCTTTCCGGTCGCGTACAGGTGACGAAGTTTTCACCTATTATCCCTTCTTTGAAGCCGATTCAGGTATTATCGACCGTGCCGTCTGGCTCCCCACCCTACGCGGACACGCCATGCCGGGCGGGATTGTCACGCGGGAAGCCTACGAGTCGCTGGTGACAAAAACACTCGATATGCTAAAGGAAACGTTGCCGCTCGACGGACTTTTCTTTGATATTCATGGGGCAATGAGTGTACAGGGTCTCGACGATCCGGAAGGTGACTTTCTGCTTCGTATCCGTGAGGTAATTGGCAACGACGTGCTGGTCTCCACCTCCATGGATCTCCATGGCAGCGTATCACCGCGGCTCGCACAAAACAGCGATCTGATCACCTGCTACAGGCTGGCACCCCACGAAGATGCCATCGAATCGAAAAAAAGGGCAGTGACCAACCTGCTGAACCGACTGGAAAGTGGCAAGGGAAAACCGGCTTATAAGGCATGGATTCCCGTCCCCATTCTGCTTCCGGGGGAAAAGACGAGCACCCGCATTGAACCGGGGAAAAGTCTGTATGCCGGTATCCCGGGCGTCCTCGATGGAGACAACGTGATTGATGCTGCCATCTGGATGTCCTACCCCTGGGCCGACGAACCACGCAACCACGGGGTGGTGATGGCTTATGGCGACGACAAGGAAGCAGTGGCCAAAGCGGCAGAGAAGCTGGCACGCCATTTCTGGGATGTACGGAAAGAATTCGAATTCGTGGCTCCCACCACCTACCTCGGTGACGCGTTGGAAAAGGCGTTGGCCAGCGACAAGAAGCCATTTATCATCAGCGATATGGGCGACAATCCCACCGCCGGTGGTGCGGGTGATGTAACCTGGACACTGCAGGAATTATTCAAACATCCGGCCTTGCAAAAGAGTGGAAAGACACTGATCTATGCTTCCATTCCCGGTGCAGAGTTTGTAAGGAAAGCGATTGAAGCTGGTGTGGGCGCAGAGGTGGAAGGCACTGCCGGTGCGGAAGTGGACAACCGTTTTGCACCTCCCATTCAGTTGAAGGGAATCGTTACGGCAGTAAAAGAAGATAGCACCAACAATGAAGTAGTGGTGAAGAGTGGGAATATCTATACCATTGTCACCGAAAAAAGGAATGCTTACCATTACGAGAAGCAGTTCACCGATCTGGGATTGAAGCCACGTGAAGCCGATATCCTGGTGGTGAAGATCGGATATCTGGTACCCGAACTGTACGATATGCGGGGCGACTGGCTCATGGCGCTCACCCCGGGTGGTGTGGATCAGGATCTGCTGCGTCTTCCCTACAAACGTTTAACACATCCCATCTATCCGCTCGATCCCGATATGGAAAATCCCGACCTGAATGCACGCTTTATTCCCCTGTCAAATGATCTCAAAAAATAATGATTAATTTACGTTTCGCATGGTATGTATACAGCTAAATCCTCGACTGACAATATTTTGTGACCCATATTTGTCCTCGTTCACTAAAAGAGCAGAACTTGCTACGCTTCAAACAGCTGCTCTTTTTACGTTCCTCGAGGTCAATGGGTCCCCACAAAACATTGATAGGTCTCATCTTTAGCTGTATCTACCCCAATTTTATAAACATGCGAAACTTGAGTGATTATTTTTAATTAGGCTATGACAAAAAAGGAACGCTATAAAAAAGTGATCGACTGGTTTGAGGCGAATGCCGAATCGGCTGAGACGGAGTTGCATTATACAAACAATTACCAATTGCTGGTGGCGGTCATTCTCTCTGCCCAGTGTACCGACAAGCGGGTGAATATGATCACACCTGCACTCTTTGAAACCTACCCCACAACGGAGGTGATGGCTGCCGCAACTCCGGAAGCAGTCTACGAGTATATCCGCTCCTGCTCCTACCCGAACAACAAGGCAAAAAACCTGGTCGGCATGGCCCGGAAACTAGTTTCCGACTTTGCAGGTGAAGTTCCCACCGACATCGACTCACTACTCACCATCCCTGGCGTGGGCCGCAAAACGGCCAACGTGATGCTGGCCGTGGCCTTCGACACACCTGCCATGCCCGTTGACACCCACGTCTTCAGGGTAGCCAACCGCATCGGGCTGACTGACAATTCCAAAACACCGCTCGAAACCGAGCGGGAACTGGTCAGATATATCCCACGGGAGTTACTCGCAAAAGCGCATCACTGGCTCATTTTGCACGGCCGCTATATCTGCGTGGCACGGAAACCCAAATGCGAAATCTGTGGCCTTAGAGACTGGTGTAGATATTATGCAAAAAATGTGATGAAACCGTGATGTCTATTTTCCTATCATCAAAAATCTGAATATTCTGCCGGACGAAGAAATGTGATCACACTGCGTGAAACATTATTTTTGTATTCCGGTCGTGCAGAGAGTTCTTTCCAGTCGGGATCATCCCTGAAAGCAGCCCAGTGTGCATCTCTGTCGGCCTTATTCTCAAATGTTGTCATATACATCAGGTTCGGCATTTGCGACCCGGCAATCACTTCACTGTAAAACACAGCATTAAAATCCAATTTGGTAAAAATATCAATTTCACCACCTTCATTGAACATATGCACCTTGTTACGGAATATGTTTTCACTTGCACTTTCGTAACTCCGCAACTCGTATACACGCTGATTTTTTGAAGAGGTCAGCTTGGGCAATTTCATGACGGGAGACAAATGAAAAGCTTTGAGTAAAATTTTTTCCATACGCGTGTATGCCGGAGAATTATATTTTACATCCAGGTATTCTTTGCCTGCCAATTTAAATTTTTCATCTTTGAGTAGTTTTCCGTTTATTTTATCAATCATTTTCAAAGATTTCATCGGTATCAAAACATACAGGGATTTATTTGCGGAAGTATCGTTTGCAATTGTCTTAAAAACTCCGACGGATTGAACTCCCATATCATGCAGGGCCGGAATGAGTGCGGCCTGAAAATAATCATCCAGCATCTTTTCCTGATTGTCGGAATTGTAACGGTACATGGTAAGCTGATAGAACTCCTGTTTCTCCTTCTTTGGTTTTGACCACAGGAATTGTGGAACTATCAATAAGGTCATCACGATGGTAAGTAAAATTTTTGTTTTCATGCAGTTTCATTAATGAAACAGGAGTATCTCTCAAAAACGATACTCCTGCCTATTGGTAGAAAAAAATATTATTTCACCGAAAACTTGTAGATACACCGGCTGGTGTACTTTTCACCTGGCTTCAGATAAGGTGATGGCCAATCGGCTTTGTTGGGTGAATCGGGATATTTCTGTGTCTCCAGACAGATGGCGTTGCGTTTAGCATATACGGCACCATTCTTTCCGGTTACGGTACCATCGAGGAAGTTACCGGTATAAACCTGTACGCCCGGTTCGTCGGTATAAACGTCCAGAACAATACCTGTTGCAGGGGAGTAAACGGTGGCAGCTACTAGCGTCACATCGCCTTTGGTGTTCAGCACCCAGTTGTGGTCGTATCCGTCGCCGTTCTTCAACTGTGCATAGTCGTAGTCGTTAATCCGTGCACCAATGGCTGCGGGCGTCCTGAAATCCATGGGTGTACCTTCAACGGGAGCAATCTCGCCGGTGGTCATAAAGGTGTCGTCCACCGGAGTAAACGCATCGGCATGGATGGTGAGCGAGTCATTGAGGATGGTGTTGTTTCCATCGCCGCTCAGGTTGAAGTAGGAGTGGTTGGTCAGGTTTACCACGGTCTCCTTATCGGTTGTGGCTTCATACTGCAGGTCGATGGCATTGTCATCGGTCAGCGTCATGGTCACTTTCACATCGAGGTTGCCAGGGAAGTTGGCTTCACCGTCTTTTGAGAGATAGGTGAACACCACAGTCTGGTTGTTGATCTGCTCTGCTTTGAACACTTTCTTGTCGAACCCTTCGGGACCACCGTGCAGTGTGTGGCCGAAGTTATTTTGCGGCAGTTGATATGCTACACCCTCCACGGTAATCTTCCCGTTGGCGATCCGGTTGCCATAACGGCCGATGGTTGCTCCAAAGTTATTGTTCACATTCACGTAGTCATCGACATTGTTGAATCCGAGGACCACATCTTTCATGTTGCCATCCCTGTCGGGCACCATCACAGAAACAATGCGTCCGCCATAATTGGTCAGTGCAACCTCAACACCGTTGGCATTCGTCAGTACATACAGGTTGGTGGAATCACCGTTTACTACCGATTGAAAATCACTTTTTTTCAATCCCGAAAGGGTTGTCTGCTCCACGGGAGCCTCTTTTTGTTTTTGGGTACATCCGGCCACGGCTATAATTGCCAGCAGCAGGATCAATTGATTCAGTCTCATAATTTTTCAAATTTATATTTAAAGTTTGTCCGGAACGCTCTTCTTTTCACAAATTTACATGATTTCTTTTTTAAAAACGCACAAACCGTTAAAAATATCTCCCAACCTCATAAGAGAGCGTAGTCCATAATACATGACGAAAGCAGCGTTCGAACTCAGAAAGAAGGCTTTACAGCCTTCAGTGAAGGAGTTCCTCCGTCAATATAGGGCCAGTCGTTCTCCCAACGGACCTGATCCAGCATCAGTACCCGTCCTTTCGGATTCATGACTGATACGGCATGATAGAGGATCCAGTCCTGTCCTTTTGAGTCCTGTACAATCTCGGAGTTGTGGCCCGTACCCACAAATTGTTCATTCTTCCCGATGACCACCTCGTGATGATTATCCATCATTGACCGTCCCTGCTTGTCGAGATAGGGACCGAAAAGATTGGTGGACCGTCCCACGACAGTGGTGTAGGTGCTCTTCAAGCCCTCGCAGCAGGAACCGATGGAGGCGAACATATAATAAAATCCGTTCCGTTTGTGAATATATACTCCTTCATAAGCCGTTCCAGCCACTTGCCGCTTCTCCGCGTCCTGTTTCAGGGAGAGACCGTCGTCCGACAGTTCAATGGCATACAATCCGCGAAAGCTCCCCCAAAAAAGGTATTTCCTGCCATTATCTTCAATATAAAATTGATCGATGGAATTTTGTACATCAATCTCATTGCTGCGGAAAAGTTTTCCCT
>DFYK01000007.1:0-2969 GCA_002383605.1 Proteiniphilum sp. UBA4084
AAAGTTTCCTGAATATAATCTTCCGCACCCGGTACAAACCGTGTGGAATCGGTATCCTCAATGCGGAGAATGAAATCTCCCCCCGTCTGTTTGGCATACAGGTAATTGTAGAGCGCTGTACGCACTCCCCCGATATGCAGCGGGCCGGTGGGGCTGGGAGCAAAACGGACTCTTGTTTTTTGATGCATCTGGTTTAAATAATTATCGGCCTTCGCGCCGCACAGCCCAACCCATGCAGGTAAGTTGCCATATGGACGAAGACTCACGTTACAAACTGCAAAAATACATGAAAAACCGTGTATTTACAAACCGACGAAATGAAAAACTATTTTCGCCACAGGAGGTAGGTTTGCGTTAAATCAGGAAAAGATGGCTTTCATTTCCCATATTGAAGAGCAGGTCGATGATGCTGAGGTTTGGTATAAAGCCATTTTTATCGGAGAAAACCTGATAATAACGGGGGGTAACGCTCGTCGGTTTTTTTTTGGGATGAATGGCCTCCCGCAGGTCATATTTGTCGGGTGTAGCTTCCACATACCCCGAAGTATAGACAACAGACGTGTCGATACCGACCAACCGGCATATAAGCTGCCGCAACCCTTCGTTTAAGTCGTGCAGATGAGTGAATTTATTCCGGTAAAAAGGACGAAAATCATCCTCATAGTACTGAAAGAAAGGTGTAGAGTTGTAAGCCGATACAATGGCATTCCAGTGCAGATGCTGCCAGTTGCCATGGTCGGCAATGCGTATATCCTTCATTGTACCTTTCAGGGAAGAAGGCTTTTCAATCGGGATGCTCAGAGTAAGCATCCCGTTCGCACCTGCTATGTGGCACCGGTTGCGATAAGACTGCTTCCGGTAGTTGTCGTGTATCTCAATAAGGGCGTTCTCTGCCCTGAAAAGAGCAGCATAATATTCTACCGGTGCTAAGTAAAAAGATGGGAGAAGTATCATCACATCTTCAAATCAACGAATCATCACATTGAACCTCATGCCGGTATCTTTGCACTGTGGAACAATCTTTTCCATCGTATCTTCCCGTTGAACCAGCCTTTGTCCTTTTCCAATGAAAGCCAGATCAGGATGGGTCTGCCCACGATGTGATCTTCCGGCACAAAGCCCCATACGCGCGAGTCGGCAGAGTTGTGGCGGTTATCGCCCATCATGAAATAGTAGTCGAATTTGAATGTATAGGATCCGGCTTCCGCCCCGTTGATGTATACTTTTCCGTTGCGATAGGCAAAGTCGTTTCCCTCGTAATTTTTGATGCAACGTTCATAGGCGGACACCTTGTACTCCACATCGGAATCAAATGTGATGGTTTCCCCCTTTTTTGGTATCCACAGTGGGCCGAAAGTGTCACGTGTCCATCCCGTTTCAAAACCAAGCGGATAATAATAACTCATCCCCGGCTGTTCCTTTTCCTTGATCACTTCCCACACGAAGGGTTTCGCTTTCATCGTGGCCACCATCTCTTCGGTCATGGGTATGCTGAAGTAAAGCCTGCCATTGTTGCCATTGCGCTGCTGCAGCCCGAAGAGTGCCAGACTCAGGCTGTCGACACCCGTCAAATCCTGCGAACGGGAAACAACCTGACCGTATCCGTCCTGTGTATAATGATCGGCTTTGTTGATGCCCAGTTCTTCAAAAAGATCTGCTGATATCTGAGTCCCGTCAGTGTGAATCATGTAGTTGTGCTGAGAAAGACGGGGGTTGGGCAGCAGGGTGCCATCAATAAATACATTGTCGTTCTTGAGTTCAATGGTTTCGCCGGGAAGACCGATGCACCTTTTTACATAGTTTTCACGCCGGTCTACCGGACGATAGACAATCTCGCCGTAGGTGCGCTTGTCGGCGCGCACACCGGCACTGCCGTTGGGATTAAGCTTGGAGAGCGAATAAAAATCGATCCCCTGTTGATTCATCGCCACCGTGTCGCCGGTGGGAAAGTTGAACACCACGATGTCGTTTCTTTCCACCTGGCCGAACCCTTTCAACCGGTTGTATTTCCACTGTGGCTTTTCGATATAGGACTTGCCGCCTACGACAGGCATGGTGTGCTGCGCCAGGGGAAATGAGAGCGGCGTGATGGGTGCCCGCGGCCCGTAGCTGAGCTTGCTCACGGCCAGAAAATCGCCCACAAGCAGCGATTTTTCGAGCGACGAGGTGGGTATCTGGTAATTCTGAAAGAAGAAGGTATTGATAAAATAGACGGCGATCAGTGCAAAGACAATTGCATCCACCCATTCCATGGTTTTGCGAAATGCATTGTTTTTCGACTTTTTCCAAAACCCCCAGGGTATGAATTTGGTGAGGTAGATATCAAGAAAAAGGATGATGAAGAGCAAGAGCCAGGGTGAACCCGCCCAGAGGGCGAACAGGACAGTCGCTGCTACCCACACGGCAAACCATATCCATTGGCGGCTTGCGGCGTTTGAAAATCTTTGTTTCAATTGCATGATGTATTTCTTCTATGTTTTTTACAATAAGCTGAGCATGTCGTTCATGCCCAGAAAACCCTGCTTCCCTTTTGTGAACTCTGCTGCAAGTACGGCTCCCAGAGCTAAACCCCTTCTGTTTTTAGCATCGTGGGTGATACGGATGCGGTCGTCAGCCGACTCATAGATCACGGTATGGATACCGGGCACTTCTCCTTCACGGAAAGCTTCGATGGGCAGTTCCCGCTCGTTGCCGGTTTTATCCAAAACCCATTTTTCTTTTCTGTCGATCCGTGCCAGTATCCCTTCGGCCAACGTGATGGCTGTGCCACTGGGAGCATCCAGCTTGTGAATGTGGTGTGTTTCCTTAATACTTACATCGTATGCCGGAAACTGATTCATGATTTTGGCCAGATAGTTGCTTAGCGCAAAGAAGATGTTGACGCCCAGACTGAAGTTCGATGCATAGAAGAAGGTCTTTCCTTCCCTTTCGCAAGCCTCCCTGATCTCGGGGAGATGATCCAGCCAGCC
>DFYK01000007.1:2985-9166 GCA_002383605.1 Proteiniphilum sp. UBA4084
CTCTTCGTGGATGTCGATGGTACACACCACTTCATGTCCTCTATCCAGGGCAATTTTTTCAATTTCATGCCCCATTTTGCCATAACCGATCAGTGCAATCTTCATAATTGGTCTTATTATCGTGAAATGAGCATGCAACCATTTACATGCCTGGGAGTGATCCGCGACTTTTTTGCAAAGCGCCATTCGAAAGCAAAAGTACAAAAATTGGTTGATTTACGCTACAAATGCAGTAAAATCACGATGATTGCCCTGTTCCGGCATCCTGCCGCTTAAAGCCATCCCTCCTTCTGGTACCATGCCACTGTCTTCATGACACCTTCTTCCAGCCGGGTTGCAGGCACAAAGTCGATATCGGATTGCAACGGGGAGATGTCGCAGGTCCAGTTGCGCTGTTTCATGATCCGATACTTGTCCGTATTGAAGGTGGTTGCTTTCCCCAGGAGAGCTGCTGCTTTTTCACTGACAAAAGCTGCCGGTTTGACGAGGAAAAGAGGAATTTTCAGCCGGACCACATATCTTTTGTGCAGTGCCCGCTGTACGATGGCGTTAAATTCCCGGTCGGTATAACAATCACCGTCGGCCACATAATATTCTTTTTGGCGAATACCTTTTTCGATGAGTGCGAAGATCACATGGACCAGATCTTCGCTGTAGATAAATGACAAAAGCTGTTTCCTATGTCCAGCACCGACGTCCAGTCCGTTTTTAACCGCTTTCATCAGAATCAGATAGTCTTTGTCGCGTGGACCGTAAACGCCCGTAGGGCGCAGAATCAGCCAGGGAAAACCGATGATCCCCTTCAAATAATTTTCAGCCTTCAGTTTGCTTCTGCCATAAGCCGTATTGGGATTGGGAATATGATCCGCACGGATGGGTGCATATCCCGCTTCGTCGCCAACGCCCATGGCGCTGAGCGAACTCATCAGCACGAACGAATCGGGGACGGAATCTGTCTCAATCAGTGCTTCAACCAGGTTTCGCGTGTAAAGGTAATTAACCCGGTCGAAATCCGATTTGCGGAGTGCCTTCGTCAATCCCGCAATGTGTATAATATGATCGAAACATCCATGTTCATCCCTGAACTCACGGAGCTGTACCTTTAATATTTCCTTGTCACCATAATGCAGGTCGATGAATCGGATTCGTTCATCCTGGAGGTAGCGGCGACTGCTGGTCGCACGTATTCCTGCCCAGGTTTCGTATCCCAGTTCCAGCGCTTTATCCACTGTGGCGCTGCCGATAAAGCCGCTAGCCCCGGTAATCAGTATCTTTTTTGTCTGCATGCTCTTTCTGTTCAATGTCAGGACAAAAATAAGGATAACTTCAGAAAGTATCGTTTTTTTTTATTACTTTGCGATAACTAAAACGTCATTTTTTTGTTTTAGATAGAAACACACAGAATATGAGCAATAAAGTGAATGCAGCTCCTGCCATACCGAAACTCAAAAAGAAAGACCTTTCGGTGTCCATCATCCATTTTCTTACCGAAAATAACGACAAACAGTTTAACTATAAACAGATCGGTGCGGCATTGAATGTCCGTGGCGAAGAGGGACGGCGCCTGCTGATTAAAGTACTCGATAAACTTCGCGACGATGACCTGCTGTTGGAGACATCGCGGGGACGTTACCGCATCAATAACCGGGGACTGATGTTGGAGGGCCGCTTTGAAAGAAGAAGCAACGGCAAAAACTTCTTCGTACCCGACGACGACGGAAACATCATATACATTCCTGAGCGAAACAGCAAGCATGCCATGAATGGTGATCGTGTGCGTGTGCAGTTGCTGGCTAAGCGCAAGCGTGCCGACACGGAAGGTACGGTGGTCGAGATCCTGGAACATACCCAAAGCCGTTTCGTGGGCGTGCTGGAGGTGCAGAAGCACTTCGCCTTTCTGGTGATGGACAACAAATACCTGTCGAACGATATTTTCATTCCCAAGGAAGACCTCCTGGGTGCCGGCAACGGCGATAAAGTGGTTGTGGAGATTGTGGAGTGGCCTGAGAAAGCAAACAATCCGGTCGGCAAGGTGATCGACATCCTGGGTAAGCCCGGGGAAAATGACACCGAGATGCACGCCATTCTTGCGCAATACGACCTGCCCTATAAATATCCGGAAAAGGTGGAGAAGTTTGCAGCACAGATTCCCGAAAAGATTGAAGAGAAAGAGATTGAAAAACGGGAGGATTTTCGCGATGTGTTTACCATCACCATCGACCCGAAAGATGCGAAGGACTTCGACGATGCCCTCTCCATCCGAACAATTTCTCCCTCCTTGTGGGAGGTGGGAGTGCATATAGCCGATGTAACCCACTATGTGAAGCCGGGAGATCTGGTGGACAAGGAAGCGGAAAACAGAGCCACCTCCATTTATCTGGTCGACAGAACCATTCCCATGCTGCCAGAACGGTTGAGCAACGGGTTGTGTTCTTTGCGACCCCTGGAAGAGAAACTATGTTTTTCAGTGATCTTTCAGCTGAACGACAAGGCGGAGATTAAAAAGTCGCGGATAGTGCGTACGGTGATCAAATCTGACAGCCGTCTCACCTACGAGGACGCCCAAACCGTTATCGAAACGGAGAAAGGTGATTTTTCCAACGAGATACTTCAATTGAACCACCTGGCAAAGCAGTTGAGGGAAAGAAGATTTGCTAATGGAGCAATCAATTTTGAGCGATATGAAGTGAAATTCAATCTCGACGAAAAAGGAAAGCCACTCGGGGTCTATTTCAAGGAATCGAAAGAAGCCAATCACCTGATTGAGGAGTTTATGCTGCTGGCCAACAAGGCGGTTGCCGAAGCCATCGGAAAAGTTCCCAAGGGCAAGAAAGCCCGGACCTTTGTCTATCGTATCCACGATGTACCCGATCCGGAGAAGCTGGATACACTGAACACGTTTATTCTTCGTTTCGGTCATAAGATCAAACAGGATGGTACCAAGACAGAGGTAGCCAAGAGCATTAACTCGCTCCTGGACAAAGTGCAGGGCCGTCCCGAAGAGAATCTGGTGGAAACCATTGCCATCCGCACCATGTCGAAGGCGGTCTATTCCACCAAGAATGTGGGACATTATGGGCTGGCGTTCGAATATTATACCCATTTCACCTCGCCCATCCGGCGATATCCCGATATGCTGGTGCACCGGCTGCTGGAACGTTATCTCGATGGTGGCAAGAGTGTGGAGCAGGGTCCGTTGGAGGACGAGTGCAGGCATTGTTCTGAAATGGAGCAGGTGGCGGCCAATGCCGAACGTGACTCGGTTAAATACAAACAGGTAGAGTTTATGTCCGACAAGATCGGCAAGGTATATGACGGTGTGATCTCCGGTGTGACCGAGTGGGGTATTTACGTGGAGATCAATGAAAACAAATGTGAGGGTATGATTCCCATCCGGGAGCTGGACGACGACTTCTATGAACTGGACGAAAAAAACTACCGGCTGGTGGGACGCCGTCGCAAGCGGGAATACCGACTGGGCCAACCTGTTTCCATTCAGGTGGCGCGTGCCAATCTGGACAGAAAACAACTTGATTTTATCTTCGCATGATTCGGGTCTCCCTGCGGGTTCGCAGTATGGCACAGCATTTTCCGCACAACCGGAGTGCAACGCCCAGATAGGCGTTGCCAACGGAGACCCTACCCGAAAAGAATGCCTTGCCAGCCTTCTTCAATGCAGCCAATAAGCTATAGGCTACTGCCCTCGGCAGTGAATAAAAAGGATTCACCGCTTCGGTTAAAAAATACACATACTCACTGTAAAATAGTTGTGTGCGGCTTACAGCACGTACTTCCCGATCGTGATAGCCAAATGCCGATCTGACCAACCCCAGCCTGTAACCCCTCTTTTGTAGCCGCAACACCCAATTGCGATCTTCCCCGTAATGGGCGAAGATGGGTGCAAAAACACCTGTTTCACTGATTACGGCGGCAGGTATCAGCCACATGGCGGCGTTGATAAACGGGTAGGGGGTAACCTCATCCGTAAGTCGCATCGCCCCCTCCCTGTTCTTTATTCCGGTATACGCTGCGAAGCCGAAGTCTGCAGCATCGCCACGGCCATTCAGATGCACCGGCGACAAAATTCCGTATGTTCTGTTTTTGTGCGATGCATCTACCAGGTTGCTCAATGTATCCGGTTCAATCCAGGCATCCTGATTGAGCAGGAACAGAAACTCAAATCCTCTTTTCAGAGCCAGCTCCATGCCGATATTATTGGCTCTTCCGAATCCCAGGTTATCCCTGTTTTCAACCAGCTCTACCCAGGGATACTCCTTCCGGATGATCCGGCAGGTCTCATCCTGCGAGCCATTGTCGATGACCATGACGGTTGCCGGCAGGAGTGATGCTTTCACGGAAGGAAGACAACGATGAATCCAGGGCATAAAATTGTAGGAGACAATGATGACACAAACGGCAGGCTGGGGAAGGACAGTTTCATTCATGCTGGTTGGTTGCTTTGATCATGCATTTGCGAAAATAGGGTGGGGTCATCTGATCCAGGTCATTCTGATAAATCATGACACCCGGCGTGGGGCGATGACTGAAACCCATCTCCCCAAAATAGCGGCTGAAGGTGTTGTAATCCTCTTGATGATGATAGGTGCACAATGCAATCTTCACCGGCTTTAGTGCGAACAGATCGTTCATTCCTTTCAATACCGATGCCTCGGCGCCCTCCACATCAATCTTGTAAAAATCGGGTTTTTCCGTTGCAGGCATGAAATAGCGATCGAGACTTACATGTCTCGCGTCGTTTCGGTCAGAAACAAAGGAGGGAATGATGACAACTTTTTCTTTCCAGGGGGCAAATGTGGCTTCCAATGCTTCCACCCACTCCAGATCCTGCTCAAAAAGATAGGTTCGTTGTACCTTTTCAATATTCAAAAGCGAAAAATATCCTTCAGCACACCCCACATCCGCCAATATTTCATCTTTGTTAATCTGAAAGGAGAAATCGGTATAACAGTGTGGCGACTCCCTGTCCTGTTCTACACGCAAGGTATTGAATAACAGTTTAACAGTCAGGTTGTTTAGCGAGCGTTTGAAAAAAAGCTTTTTCCCCTCTGCCAAAACATACGGTAAGCCATTTGATGCGTCAATGAATACATCCACCTCCTCTGCATCATATTTTTCCTGAAAGGTCCCATAGAAAGTTGTCAACGGGTGCCCCGAGAGATAATTCACCGCTTCCCTGATTTCGTGATCTTGCGACGGGTGTTGTTGATAATGGTGCAGAATCATTCCTTTTGTCCTTCGCTGTTTTCTTTGGTGAAAGTAACTTCTCCATCTGGAACGCAGTTTGTAGTGAAGCTTAGCGATTATTTTTTTCATACGATTTCTTTTTTGCGGATAACCATTGCCCGATCTCCCGGGTCATCTCCAGTTTAAACAATGTGCACAACAGCAGGTAAATCAGACTCACTCCGACCATGTTGACGAGCAGGAACAGCAGGTTGTCGGTTATTCCCAGCGTAACAAAGTATCCGGCTGTCACACTCAGGAGCGCCAGAAGTGCATACGGGAAGGCATCTTTAATAAATTCGACCGGTGAATAGCGTATCAGCTTACGGGATAAAATGAGGGAGATGAGCAGGGTGATCCATGTGTAGATAACCCAGCTTGCTGCCAGACCCATGATGCCATAGCGGAAAAGCAAGGCGATCAGTATAATCAGGATGATCCGTCTGATGATTTCTACGCCCAGAAAGTAGTTTGCCTTTTCCCGCGCGATAAACAACTCGTTTAGTATAAAGGCAAATGGGGAGACCATGCCGGCAAGGCAGAGCATCTGAAAATAGGGAACAGCGGGCAGCCATTTATCTTTGAACAGAAACTGAAAACCCGGTTCAGCAATCAGGATCATCAGGAAACCAACCGGGAAAGAGAGGAATGCGAGTGACTTGGTCATTTTGCTGACCACCCTTTTCAGACGTTCCGTCTGGTCATTGATTTCCGGGAGGATGAGCATGGAGACCTGTCGGTAGGTATTGGAAAGAATGCCGAATGGGATCTCCTGATATTTATTGGCCTGGCTGTAATAACCCACCTGTTTCATGGCATTCGGATAAAAGAATGCGATGATGGCGGGATAGATGTTGTTGAAAATAGCACTGATAAGCGATGTCAGCAGTAATTTACTGCTGAGCCCGGCAAATGATCGAAGCAGTTTGATGCTGAA
>DFYK01000057.1 GCA_002383605.1 Proteiniphilum sp. UBA4084
TTGGCGGGATTGGAAAGTCTCTACTACGATGTTGAGGATGAATTTGAATTGGATGACAATTTGGATGAGCATATCGGAGTATTACAATCTTTATTATACGCCTCCCGGATAGCGATGTTGCGAAACGTTCTTTTGGAGTTGGATGGCCAATAACAGTCCGCCAATAAATGATAAGATAAGATATGCTGATAAAAACGATTTTTTTTGATCTGGACGGGGTTGTGATCGACTCCGAGAAATTGCATTTACGGGCTTTGGGACTCACATTGGAAAAGAATGACATCTTATTTCAGCATACCATACTCGATGGTTTTGTAGGCAGGTCCGACAAATCATTCTTTCAATATGTCTATGAAAATATAGACGACCGCATCGATATTGAAGATTTCCTGAAACAAAAGGATATACTCTTCGACGGCCTTTTGTCTGAGTTGCAATTCGTGGAAGGATTTACCGATTTTATGCATGTTGTGAAAGAGGCAAACGTACAAACAGCCCTCGTTACTTCCTCATCTTTGCAGACGGTTAACAAAGGGGATCGTGTGCTCCACTTTCTGCAGTCGTTTGACATCGTCATCACCGAAGATGACACCACAAAGCATAAACCGCATCCCGATCCCTATCTGCTGGCTTTGGAAAGGAGTGTGGCCGACAAGGAAGCGACCATCATCATTGAAGATTCCATCAATGGCATCATCGCAGGAAAGGCAGCCGGATGCATTGTCTGTGGAGTGACCACCTCCTTCGATGGCGCTACCTTAAAAAATGCCGGTGCCGACTTTGTCTTTGACAGTTACAAGGATCTGATTACCAAATTTTGCTGTTTTAAATGATTCCAAGGAATATCATTCTTGTATCTGCCTATATTTTATATTTTCTCTAAACTTCCTTTAGCACTAGCACTATAAGAGAAAGGTCTTTTTTCTGTTAAAGCAATGTGTGTGATTTTTTCCCAATGTTTGATTATCAATTTTACCATTTCCCAATAATTAAATCCCGATCTTGACGGGGGACGAAAAAAGAACATGCCTAATTTATATTCTTCGTATAGAGCTTTCTGGATTTTCTTCCTTTGTATATTGTAGTCTTGTGTAATGATACAGGCCTCTCTCTTCCCGGCTTGGGGAATCCATTCTTCATCTTTAGAACCTTTCCCGAAATCATCAGTCAACGAGCGTACATTAATTGGCTCTCTTGCTTTTGCGTTAAGAGGTGATTGAAGAATATCCAGCCCTTTTGCTAAGACAGGTGGCAAATTTTCATCGATATATATTATCATGCTGCTGATTTACAAAAGTCTATAGCATCTTTAACCGATTTTAAATCGATCTCATATAAATATGCTATAAAATCCAGTGATTCCCCTCCTCTATAAAGATTATACAATGTTGCTGGTGAGATATTAGTATATTTTATAACCGGTTGGCCTAATTGACGCTCTGGATCTAAAACGATACTACTTTTTTTACCCATCGGCCAAAATTTCGAAGCCAGCAGATCCTCTTCAAATTCAAGATTCTTGAAAAAGATTTCAATAAATTTCAGATTTAACTGTTTGGTACCATCTAAAGGCAAATAAGAGTCGTTGAAGTTAAAATAAATCCTTTGTCCGTCAGTATTGATATTTTCTATAATATTTTTTTGTGCAAATGGATATTTTGTTTGAAATAATTGAGATAATTCAATATGTGCATCTAAAACCTTTCTTGTTCTTACTCCTGATTCACCCAGTAGGAATAAAATGTAAAATTCAATTAAAGCATGGAAATTAATGGTTTTTATAGATGCAATATCGACTGAGCAAGGTGTATTTAGTTCAGACGCTAAAATACCGTCCCAATATTTATTAATCCAAGTGTGCACCTTTTGATATGGCAATTTCAGTATCTTAGAAACATCTGAGATAGTATATACACCATAGCCTATGTAGAGATCATTTTTGAAAGCCATTGAATTTTAATTTATTGCAAATCTATATAAAAAAGAGCAAGTTCCAAACAATTGATTGATAAAAAACTAATAGGCTTCTCGACTCAATCTGCACAAATTATCTTAGTTTTTATTTCCTTCTAAATTCTTATACTCATTCATCAGTCCCCTGATGGTGACTGCTTCCGATATTTCCTGACGGTATGTTTCCGGATTGTAATAACTCTGTAGAAAATTGTCGGTTCCAGACCAAACTGTGGCAATGATTCCTTGAAAGTGGTGTGCAAACCCCGGGTTGGCATTTTCGCGCCAGCCAATCATATCGGCAAGCTGTTGCCGAGCTACTTCCGGATTCTTCCAGGGGCAGGTAGCCACATCGAATCCCTTCATGGCAAAAAGAACGGAGGTAGGCTCAGCCCGATCATAATGCCAGTCGCAGATAAACACATCTTTCGGGATCAGGTCGATGGCGCGGTGGGTGTTGTTCATGCTTGCCTCCCACTCTCCGATGCCGGTAGCCTTTCCGTCGATCAGACGATCGCCCCAGATCATCAGCCTGCGTCCGTCGTGAGCCAGGTGATTTCTGATTTTGGTTACTTCGCCGGCAAACAATACGGCTTTGTCGAGCCCGCCACAACGTGGACATTTTTCATCTCCAATGTAGAAGACTTCGTCCATTCCCGCATGCAGAGTATTGGTCTCAAATGCGTCCATCAATTCATCTACCACTGCGAAGACCACCTGATGAACGCCCGGATGCAAGGGGCAATAGCTCTTGCAGTACAAGCCATCGGGATTGGGCCAGCCGCTGTAGTTTTCGGTTTTCACATGAGGCGTCTCGTCGAATTCAGGATATTCGCGCAGCAGGGCATTGGTGGTTTTTGCCCACGACTGATGTCCCAGCAGATTCACCTGTGGGGCTATCTGGATGCCATTCTTTTTGCACACCGTCACAATCTTTTTTACGTCAGTCCTGGTTAACGGATTCGGGTCCCTCAGTTCCGGGTGGCTTTCATAAGCGTAATTCCAGTCGACCCGCAATATCAGCAAATTGAAGTGCGCCGGAGCCAGTTCTTCTTCAATAAATTTCAGGAACAGATCGAGCTGTTCGTTGCCTGGAGCAGCAATAGCCAAGCCTCTGATGGGCAATATTGTACCCAGGCTATTGGACGTTTCTTGCGCCTTCGTTTGCATCATCACAAGGAGGGAGATCGTAAGGAAGATAAACTTTTTCATGATTGATTGTATTTTTCAACTGTATATCCACAAATAAAGGACGGTGGTCGGATGCCACCTGCTCATCGATCACCTGCGCGTTGTGCTTCGTATAGGTTTGTCCATTTGACACATATCCCAGTACATAATCAATTGTTCTTACCGGATTGATGGAGGGAGAAGTCGGTTGTTTGGGATTGGAAAGTATTTGCCACTCTTTTTTCAGTATCTCCAGTGGCGGTGAGTCAGGGGTGGCATTCAGGTCACCGATCAGGAAAACCGGCTTGTCATACTTTTTTGCCCAGTCAGCGATGATCTTCACCGATTCAATCCGTTCTGCTTCATCGAGAGAAAAGTGTGTGTTAATCACTACATAGTCCTTCAGTTCTACGATCAGGGCACTGCGGGCCTCCCCGACGCCTGGCAGAGCTATCTTATCCACCGTGAGCGGTTTCTCCCGGGTGAGCATGCCATTGCCGTACTTTCCTCCATCGTGCAGGATAGAATAGCCGAAGGTGGCGTACATGCCGGTTTGCGCTGCGAGCAACTGCAGGATGTCGATGTTGCCGCTGCGATTGACCATGCTGTCCACTTCCTGAAGCCCGATCACCTCAGGTTGTATGTCGATGATCAGCTTCCCAATCCGTTCGATGTCCATTTTGTTGTCCATCCCCTGGCCATGATGGATGTTGTAGCTCATAATCCGGATGGTTCTTTCCTTTTGGGGAAAGAGGTTGCTTTGCTGCGAAAGGGTTTGTGCCCTGCTGCTGAAGAGGGTAAGGGTGAGTAAAAGAAGTGTTATTTTCATTCCCGTAGGAGTTTAGGGTCTGCTTATTAATTCCGAACCAGAAACAGATCGGTGTACAAATGTACTTATTATCTGGCAAAAAACATCCCGGGAGCAGTCATTGTTCCCGGGATGAAATCATATATTAAAAACTAATGTGTCACCAGGTATCCCGGTTTTCTTCTGCCGCTACCTTCCATCTTGTGGAGATCGTCACCCAGATCTTCCCGGGCTTTTGCAGCGATGCTGTCGAGTAGACGAACCTGTTCCGGATAGAATGTACTCAGGTCATATCGTTCACCCGGGTCACGGCGCAGATCATACAGTCCGCCTCCTACTGGAAAGTTCTCGTTTACCTCTCCCGGTTTTCCATCCTGACCCGGTTTAAACCCCTCATAGGTGCGCCCCGGGTGTGGAAAAACAAGCTTCCAGTGACCATGTCTCACCGCTTCCAGACTGTTTTGACGGTAGTAGTAATAAAAAGTCTCTCTCGGCGTTGCTTCCGTATTGCCTTTAAGAATGGGCAGGAGGCTCACTCCGTCTATCTTGTGGGTGGGTAGGGGCGCAGCGGTAAGCTCTGCCAGGGTAGGGAGAATATCGATGGCGGAAGCAAGGCTGTTGCTGACGACACCCTCCGGTATCAGCCCCTTCCAGCGCATGATGCAGGGAACGCGATGACCTCCCTCGAAGGTGGTTCCTTTCCCTTCGCGTAGGCCGCCGGTGCTGCCTGCATGATTGCCGTAGTTGATCCAGGGTCCGTTGTCAGAGGTGAAAATCACCAGTGTCTCTTCCTCCAGTCCGGTTTCCTGCAGTGTCCTTATTATTTCGCCCACGCTCCAGTCAATCTCCATCATCACATCTCCATAGTGTCCCTGTTCCGATTTGCCTTTGAACCTGTCGGAGACATGCAACGGGACGTGTGGCATGGGATGTGGCAGGTAGATAAAAAAGGGATGATCCCGGTTTTCCCGGATGAAGTCGCAGGTTTTCTGAGTAAACAGGGTGGTGAACTGTGTTTGGTCATTGGGTGTGACTGCCTTGTTTACGATCTCTTCATCCATGAAGAGCGGCAGGTCTGGATAGCTGCCCGTTGGGTGGAGCGGCCACATATCATTTGAGTAGGGGATACCACAGAACCGGTCAAAACCATGTTGGGTCGGAAGGAACTGTCGTGCCGTTCCCAGGTGCCATTTACCGAATATGGCAGTCCGGTATCCTTTTTCTTTCAGCATTTCGGCAATGGTTACCTCACCGTCTGATATCCCGATTCGGGACTGAGGCCCCAGCGCTCCCGGGAGTCCTATCCGGTTGGGGTAGCATCCGGTCAGCAGACCTGCACGCGATGCGGTGGATACGGCCTGGGGAGAATAGAAATGGGTGAAACGAAGACCCTCACCTGCGAGCTTGTCGATATGAGGCGTGGTGTATCCGGTTGCGCCGGTAAGAGACAGGTCGCCGTTCCCCATATCGTCAAGATAGATGAGGATTATATTGGGACTCTTCACCGGCGAAGGTGCCGGTTGTTTTGTAGTGGAGCAGGAGAGTGTTGTCGTGAGAACTGTTCCCCAGAGCCCCGCTTTGATTCCCGCAGGATGTATTATCATGATCGGTTATGTTTGTAATTACATTAAAATCATGCAGTCCGTCACCAGTTGTCCGACGTAGTTACCTCAGCCTGTTTGCACGAACTCCCTCAAAGGTAATTTTCACCGGCTTGATCAGTCCGTTCTTGTCGAACTCCATCTTGTCGATGCAGGTCGCCCGATGATCGCGATGCCTGTCATTGATGGGACGACGGTGGTATATGATATACCAGTCGTCGCTTCTCGGATTGTGAAATATCGAATGATGTCCGGCACTCGTACCCACCTCAGGATTCTGTTCCAGAATGGTACCGATCCGTTCAAATGGTCCTAATGGACTGTCGGCAATAGCGTAGGCTACGCGATAGCCTGGGTTTCCCCAGCCACCCTCAGACCACATGAAGTAGTACTTTCCGTTTTTTTTAAACATAAAAGGGCCTTCCGTGTAGCTTTCGGGTGTTACCTCTTTGTAAATCTCTCCGTCGGGAAAAGGGCGAAGGCCGGTAAAATCGTTGTTAAGTAGTACCACGTTGCAGTGCCGCCAGCCGCCGTAGAACATATAGTAAGTACTATCGTTCTCGCGATAGACGAACTGGTCGATGGGCTGGGAGCCATTTACAATTTTGTTGATCAGTGGTTTACCTAGTAAGTCACGGTAAGGGCCCTGGGGTTGGTCGGCCACGGCTACGCCGATTCCACCCGTTTCGCTCTCTTTCTGGATATCGTTGGCGGAGAAAAAGAAATAATACTTCCCATCTTTTTCAAGCACGCCCGGGGCCCACATTGCCATATGTGCCCATTTCACTTCAGATGTATCAATGATTTGTTCATGTTTGGTCCAGTTTACCAGGTCGGGTGAGGAGAATGCATCGAAGAAGACCTGTTTTTCATACAAGTCGGAGAAGGTAGGGTAAATCCAGTACTGATCTTCGTAAATAATCCCTTCCGGATCTGCATACCATCCCTCAAGAACAGGGTTGGAGGAATAAAGTTTTCCTTCGGAGATATTCGGATGATTTTTTTTAGTTATACATGCAGTTAACAGAAAGGCTCCCGCCATCAGAAAAAGGATTCGTCTCATCATTACCAAGGATTCAGTTTACAATCGTTACATTTACACTTCAACGCAAAAATAGATAATTTTCGTCCTTTAAAATGCCATTATTGTCTCAATAATTCACGGAAAGGTACCATAACTGTTAAAGAAGTCAAATAGATGATTCCCTTTTAACGAGAACCCATTGCAAACCTCCAAAGATATGGCGGATAAACTGAGGGTCGCTATAATCCTCTTTTTTGTGCCCAAGTGCTGTAAACCATTGCCTTCCTCTATCAAATTCATTGCACCAGACACTTGGGAACACGGTGCCGAAGGTGTTGGGTAGCGGGCGTGAATGTTTAAAGCCTGGTGATGAAAAATCTGAAACCGTCAAAACCCGAACGGTTGGATTCATATCTTTCAGTATATATAATTCGTCTTCCACTTCCCATACCGGAGGAATATCTTTTGTAGAAGGATGTCTATCATCAACAACACGAACATTGAATTTTTGAAGCGGAGGATGAAAATCAAACGTTCCTCCGATCATTTGCTTAAACCAGCCCCATTCACGTTCGGTGCCGCAGGCAATATGAATTCCAATTATTCCTTTCCCTTGCCGGTTAAAATTTATGAGTCCCTCTTTTTCCGCTTCATTTTCAAATACCTTGTTATTTGTATTTGCAAGTATCACTGCATCATATTGTAATAAATCAGGTGTGGAGAAAACAGCAGAATATGACTAAGCGAAAAAAGAAACTGCGCGGGAAAAAATATGGGTGAAGGCATTGTTGAGAGATACTTGATCTTTGGTTTGCAGGGGAAATGGGTTTTCGTGGGTATAGTCAAAAGGAAAATCGAGCAGGGAGATGGTCGCCTCTGTGGTTTCATTACCCAATGCTTCCCGCACCCCATGATAAGGAATCACACGATCTTTCTCCAATGCTACTCCGGCGATTCTGTTGCGGATGCGGGAGAAAAAATCCTCCCGTTCAGTCTGAAGGCGGCCCGGTAGGATCATCTGAAAGAAGGCTTTGAATGCATTGTCGTGCTGCCATCGACTCTCCGGTTCTTTGCCAAAGTGGTGCACATAATAATCCTGCATCCTGTTGAAGGCAGCCCTATCCATGATGCTTCTGGATATGCCATACATGGAACGAAAGATGCTCCCACCACAAAACATAAAGAGACGGGAGTCTGCAAAAAGGTTTTGCTCGTTGGCCATCAGGGCTATCTGTGACAGGAACGCGCCGATGGAATAGGCAAATATATCGATATGGCATCCTTCTTTAAAGAGAGGATGTTTCCCGCTTTTAATCGCTCCGAATAGCGTGGTCAGATCGGCCCAGGTCTGTCGCCCCGAGAGATAAAAACGCTCCGGATTCTGAGAGATGCGATCGCTCAGCGCCACATTGGCGAAGCTCACCGTGCGGTCATCTTCATACTGTCGTCTGCGAAAATTGAGGAGATCAACCAGACTGCGGGGGTTGGACCATGTCTGCGGTGATCGGTTCATGTGAAAGGCTATCGGAAAGAGGATCACCGGCCTGTCGGTCTGCATGGAAAGAAACTCTGCCCAGGGAAGGTACTTAGTCCAGTTGCGCTCGTTGAGTCCATGCAACAGGAGGATGGCCTTTTCATGGCGATTGCTGCCCGATGGCAGAAATACCGGATACTCGAATGCGAAGTTTTCACTGATTGAAAGAATCTCCGTCTGACTCTCTTTCTCGTCATCGCATAGCGTACTATGGAAGCGAAAAAAACGGATATCAGTACCAGTTTCCTTCAGATGACTTTCTGCCCCTTGCCTGAAACAGTTGTTCAATGCAATGTAACGTTCATTGTAGTTCATTCTTTTTCTGGATTTTGCCAGCAAAGAAAGAGTCTTTTCAGGCTATTGACAAACCAAAGGGAAAAGGGCGTGTTTCATGGGACGAATTCACCCATATGGGGTGAAATTCTGTATGGAGGGGTAAAAAAACGACCCGCTATCTTCGGTTATTTTTGGTAAGTCGTCAATAAAAATCTACATTTGTATCATATATGATGCACCTCACCATAGTGCAAGCAAGCTTGCCGCTGTGTTGGGCTTTCATTATATTTGTATCGGACGGTCCAAAAAATATATTCTGTGATGGACGGACAAATCCCGGCATATTTATACGCAAAGAATAACAGCATAAAGACGATTTTCTTTACGGCTCTTTTTGCGCTGTTATTCATCAATCTTTTTCAGCCTTTCGGTTCCCGTGACTGGTATCCGGGCGTTTCTGACATCAAATATTTTGCATTTTCCAGCCTGATCATCCTCACAGGCATGCTGGTCGTGGTGATCAGTCGGGTAATCCTCACAGCCTATTCGAAAAAAAAGGGTGTACTATATTGGCAATATGCGCTGTGGATCTTGTGTGAAATAGTGGCAATGGCCGTTTTTTATACCCTGTTTGCCAAGTTTTTTCCCAAAGACGGAATGGTGAGAGACATTTCTGAAATCTTTCGTCAGAGCCTGATCAATACAGCTTTGGTGTTGCTGCTACCCTATACGATATCATGGCTTTATTTTTCCTGGAAGGAAAAAAGCAGGCTCCTGGAACATATGGAACAGGAGCAAGCCGTGGAGGTACATGCCAAAACGCTGGTTGCTTTTCCGGATGAAAAAGGCGACCTGAAGATCTCCATCGTGTTGGACAAACTGCTTTATATTGAATCTGCAGATAATTATGCAACCATTTATTACCTCAACAAATCGAATAAATCACATTATCTGATTCGCAACTCGTTGAAATGGATGGAGGAGAACCTGGCCAAAGATACCCCGCTGATCCGTTGTCATCGGTCCTACATCGTGAATATGGACAAGGTGAAGATACTGAAAAAAGAGAAGGGCGGCATCATGCTGGAGCTGGATGCGGAGAATACGCCCGACATTCCCGTATCAAAAACCTATTACGATGCTTTCATGCACAAGTTTTCACAGTACTCGGTCTAGGAAAAATGTATTTTTCAAACAATTAAGTTTGCGATACATCGAAACCCATAAACCCGAAACCTGCAAACCCTAAACTCTTTTCAGGTACACCGAGAGTGAGCCGTCGCCCACGTGGAACCAGCCCCGACCATCGTCACCGATAATCACATCTTCCTCTACCCGTCCCAGTTTATCATACCAGGCCGTTCCTGCGTAATCGGTTCCCACAAACATCGGTTTCGTGCCTCCCGCTGCATTGCTCATGATTACCACGCAACCATCGGGATGATCTGCATCGCCGCGGCGGATCCAGCCCACCACATGCTCATGATCGAAATAGTCCTCCTGATCGCCATACGCAAAATCGCGCCGCACATCCAGCAACTGATCAATCATCCATTGCATGCCAGGCTTCTGATTTTCACCGCCTACACCATAATAATCACCCAGAAAGAGGCAGGGATAACCGTCCTTCCGCAGAAGGATAAGGGCATAGGCCTGTGGCTTGAACCAGTCCTGTACATAGGGATTCCCTTCAGTAAGGTGGGAGTCGTGGTTGTCTACAAACGTCACTGCCAGCAGAGGATGTTTCTCTACGAGTGTACTCTGGAAAATATTGCGCATATCGAAACCGGGCCCATCCGCGGCACATTGTTTAAAATTGTAATGAAGGGCTACATCGAAGAGATCGATCTTATACTCCACGTTACGCATATACTCCTCAATGTCCATTCCGTCGTAGTAGGAATATTCTCCCACCACATAAAATTCCTCTCCGAATTCACCCCGTACATGGTTGATGAAATCCTTGATGAACCAGTCGTTGATATGTTTGATGGCGTCGAGCCGCACGCCGTCGATGCCTGTTTCACGGATAAACCAGCTGATCCATTTTTTTGTCTCTTCCTGCACCTGCGGATGCTTGTAATCGATATCGGTAAACATCAGAAAATCGAAGTTGGCAAATTCGTGACCCACCGACCGGTCGTTCACGTCGATACCTTTATTATCACCCAGAATAATGTAAATGGCATCTTTGTTATCCCGGTAGTTGTAATCCGTCGCAGAGAAATGTTCCCAGCTCCATTCGAAATCTGAATATTGTTTGTTGCGACCGGGGAAAGTAAAGCGGGTAAATCCCTCAATCTCGTAAGGTTCGGTGATGGCCTTGTTGCGGTCGTGCGGGTCTACTTCCACCACACGGAATGTTTGTAATTCATCGCCACCACCCTTGTGGTTGAGTACCACGTCGCCATAAACTGCAATGCCGTTGTCGTGCAGTGCCTGAATGCAGTCGTGCAGCTCCTGCCTGGTTCCGTACTTGGTGCGGACGGTACCTTTCTGGTCGAACTCTCCCAGATCATACACATCATAGGCCGAGTATCCCACATCGTTTGAGCTGAGCCCTTTGTAGCAAGGTGGAATCCACACGCTGGTAATACCTATTTGGCTCAGATGTTGCGCATCTTCCTTCAGTCTGTTCCAGAGATTGCCGTCGTCCGGCAGAAACCACTCAAAGTATTGCATCATTATTCCATTGGTCCGCATAAAGTTGTTGTTGAAGGTTATTTGCATATAAACAGTGGTTAGGCTTCTGAAGTTTTTGAAAGTTGTCAAAAAAATAACAGACGGCATTGCTACAAGGGAGAGGATGGATTGATAAAGAAAAAAGATGAAAACGGTGAATAAATCATAACTTATTATTAATTTTGCAGTTGCAGCAGGTCGGTTTGTCGCTCACCGCAAGGTGGGAGGAAAGTCCGGGCAACACAGAGCGCCATACTTCCTAACGGGAAGCTGTTCGTGAGGGCAGATGAGCGTAACAGAAAATAACCGCCCCGTAAGGGGTAAGGGTGAAAAGGCGGGGTAAGAGCCCACCGGATGCCGTGGTAACACGGCATGCCGTACGCGTTATGGGTTGCAAGGCCATGTATACCGGATAATCAGGGTTGCTCGCCCGATGCCGGGGGGTAGGCCGCTAAAGGAGGATGGCGACATCGCTCCGCAGATAAATGACAAACATCCCGATATTTTCGGGATACAGAACCCGGCTTACAGACCGGCTGCTTTTTTTATAAAAAAGGAAGTTATGGGGAAGAACGGTAAGAACAGGTACCGCGAGGAAGAGGAAGAACCCGGCAGGCTTGATCGGTTGAGGATCAAAGTGAAGGAGGTAATCAAGTTTTTATCTTACGATATCTGGCGTTCCAACCCGGAAACCCTCTCCAACAAGAAAAATATCCTCTATAACGCCATTAAGATCGTCATGCTCACCGTGCGGAACGTGCAGGAGCTGAATATTGCGGCAAGTTCCCGTTCGCTTACCTACCGCACCCTTCTTTCCATTGTTCCGTTGCTGGCAGTGATCTTTGCCATTGCCCGTGGTTTTGGCATAGAAAACATCATGGAGAGCAGTATCTTTAACCTGATGACGGGTGAAGAGGTTGACACCACCAGGGTCGTTACAGAGGCAGTCGTACCGCCCGATACGGCTCTTATCGGCATGGATGTGTGGAGTGCCGAAAACAGCGGTCGCATTGCTCCCGCAACAGCAGGAGAGAGGGATATGCAGTTTCAGGAGGTGGCTACGGCGGAGGGCAGAACGCGCGAGTTTCTGGATATGCTGTTTCAGTTGATCGACAATTCACTGGAAGAGGCCAAGGGCGGTGGAGTGTTCGCCGGTGTGGGGATCCTGCTCTTCCTCTATACGATCCTGCTCCTTTTCAATGATATTGAGAACAATCTGAACAAGATATGGCAAGTGAGTAAAGGTCGGAGTATCGGACGGAAGGTGACCGACTATACTGCAATGGTGCTTTTTATCCCGATCTTTTTTATTCTTGTCAACGCATTGAATATTCTCAGTTATCCGCAAAACAACACGCTCAAGATCATTTATATCCTTTACCCGTTTATTCCGCGGCTTTTGAACATCATTCCTTTTGTGGTGATGATCCTGATATTTACTTCGGTATATAAATTCTTACCCAATGTGAAGGTGAAATTTCAGAACGCGCTGCTGGCCGGTATACTTGCCGGGTTAGCCTTTCAGTTTTTCCAGATGCTTTACCTGAGCGGACAGCTATGGATTACCCGCTACAATGCCATATATGGTACTTTTGCCGCCATCCCGCTGATGCTCCTCTGGATACAGTTGTCTTGGTTTATCACCCTCATTGGGGCTGAGGTGTCTTATGCCGCCCAGAATGTACGCAAGTTTTCTTTTGAAAAAGAGACGAAAAATATCAGCCGCAGGTACCGGGACTTCTTTACGCTGATGATCGCTTCGGTGATTATCCGTCGTTTTGCAGATGAACTGCCCCCCTATACAGCCGATCAGCTCTCAGAAAAGTGCAAGGTGCCTTCCCGGCTGACCCATGATATCCTCGATGTACTGATGGAGGTCAATATAATATCTACCACACCCATACCCGAAGATGAACTGGTAATGGCTTTTCAGCCGGCAGTAGACATCAATCTGATCTCTGTGAATTATCTGATGGCCAAGCTGGACGAAAAGGGATCCGAGGACTTTATGATCGATACGAAGGGTGAGTTTCACGAACACTGGAAGGTACTGGTCAACACCCGCCTCTGCATGTATGATAATAATAAAGACCTGCTGCTGAAAGATCTATGAAAAGTTTCCATGCCTTATCCTGAAATCATGCACAAAGTATGGGCACAACTGTATGACAACCTGTTTCCTAATCCAGCACCAGGAAATCGTACCATTCAGGCCTGAACTTTTTTACTTCCCTGCTCAATTCTCGCGCTTTTCCCTCGCAAAACCGATCGAGCAGCAGCCAGAATCTTTCTCCGTGATTCATCTCCACCGTATGAGCCAGTTCATGGAGTATCACATAGTTGATCAGTCTCTCAGGGAGCAGCATCAAAAAGAGTGAGAAGTTGATATTTTTCTGTGCAGAGCAGCTTCCCCAGCGCCCTTTGCTGCTGTTGATCTTTATCCCCCGATA
>DFYK01000124.1 GCA_002383605.1 Proteiniphilum sp. UBA4084
GGTGCGGAAATCTTTGTTGAAACCACATTCGCAGTAGATACAATCGAAAGAGCAGAGTTTTCCGTCGTAGGGCAACAGGTTTACTCCCAGTGAACTCCCCATTCTCCGGCTGTGTACAGGGCCATATACTATTTCATGAAAGAGAATTGTCATATCTGTTTAAATTAAGAACCAAGACAAAAGACTTCCTTTTTAGTCTCAATTGAGGGTTGATAGCTAACATCCCAAACCGCGCCCCGAACAATCTTCCACTACCAAAGCTGATCGCTGAAAGCTGAAAGCTGACTGCTGAATTCAAAACCAGGCGACAATCCGATCTGTACCGAATCCGATCAGCAGATAACGCAAAAACTTGCCCATAGTCATCGAGATCATCACCACAGGCACGTTGGACCGCATAAATCCCAATGCCACCAGCATCAAGTCTCCCACTGCCGGCAGAAACCCGAAAAACCCCATCACGGCCCCTTTGCCATGCATCCACCGGATGGTTTTATCAATTTTTTCGGGTTTTATTCCGAACCACCTTACCAGCCATTCCGTTTTACCCAGCCTTCCCAGGTAGTAGCAGGTAGCACCTCCCGCTGCATTTCCGGCAGTAGCAAATAAAATGCCGGTCCATATATCCATTCCTGCGGCAATTAATGCGGCAAAAACTACTTCCGAGCTAAATGGAAGAACGGTTGCTGCAAGAAAAGAAGCCAGCAACAACCCCCAGTATCCGTATTCCGCCAATCCGTCGAGCATAAAATTAATGTGCTAATGTGCTATGAGCCAGTTCTCCCCTACTCCCAAATCCGTTTTCAACGGAACCTGCAGTTCGCAAGCATGTTCCATCTCTTCCGTTACCAGTTGACGCAATACCGGAAGTTCATCGGGTAGTGCGTTGAAATTGAGTTCGTCGTGTACCTGGAGAATCATCTTTGAGCGCATCTTTTCTTTCTCAAGGCGTTCAAAAATTCGTACCATGGCCACCTTGATAATATCTGCCGCACTTCCCTGAATGGGCGCATTGATGGCATTGCGTTCCGCGTAGCCCCGCACGGTAGCATTGCGGGAGTTGATATCCGGAAGATAACGTTTTCTGCCGAATATTGTTTCCACATAACCTTGTGAGCGTGCTCTGGCGATGCTTTCATCCATATAGTTTTTCACATCGGGGAAGGTCGCAAAATATTCGTCGATCAAATCTTTGGCTTCGGTGCGCGAGATGGTCAGTCTTTCCGACAAGCCAAAAGGGGTAATACCGTAAATAATGCCGAAATTGGCTGTTTTGGCTTTCCTGCGCATATCACCCGTTACTTCCTCGAGGGGGACTTTAAAAATCTTAGCCGCTGTGGCAGCATGGATATCCTGCCCTTTGTTGAAAGCTTCCACCATATTCCGGTCTCCGCTCAGGTGGGCCATGATGCGCAGTTCAATCTGTGAATAATCAGAGGATACAAACAGGCATTCCTCGTCGGGGATGAACACCTTGCGCATCTCCTTGCCGCGCTCGTCGCGTATGGGGATGTTCTGCAGATTGGGGTTGGTACTGCTCAATCGTCCTGTTGCGGCCACCGTCTGGTTGAAGGAGGTATGTATTTTGCTTGTTCTCGGATTGATCAGCAGTGGGAAGGCGTCGATATAGGTGCTCAATATTTTTTTTAACCCTCTTTGTTCCAGTATCTTGCCAATGATGGGATGTCTCGACCGCATTTTCTCGAGTTCTTCCTCACTGGTTTTATACTGACCTGTTTTGGTTTTCTTCGGTTTGTCGGCAATCCTCATCCTGTCGAACAGCACTTCGCCAATCTGTTTGGGAGAGTTGATGTTGAATTCAATCCCGGCCATCGTGGTGATCTCTTTCTCAATCTGAATCAGTTCCTGGGTATATTGTACTGAAAGATCCTCCAGCGCGTTCAGATCCAGGCGTACCCCCGTCCATTCCATCTCCGCGAGCACGTAAATCAGGGGTGCTTCCACCCGACAATACAGGTTGTCGAGCTGGTTCGTGTGGATCTCTTTCTCCAGTATCTTTTTTAATTTGAGTGTGATATCTGCATCCTCGGCTGCATAGTCGGTCACAATAGCCGGATCCACGTCGCGCATGTTTCCCTGATTTTTTCCCTTTGCTCCAATCAGCTCCTCTATATGTATCGTTTTGTAGCTTAGGTAGATCTCTGCCATGTAATCCATGCCGTGTCGAATTTCCGGATTCAACAGGTAATGGGCAATCATGGTATCGAACAGGCGCCCCTGAACCCTGATACCATAATTTCTGAGTTCCAGGATATCATACTTGAGGTTCTGACCGACCTTTTCGATGCTTCCATCCTCGAAAAAAGGACGGAATATTTCTACCTGTCGCTGTGCTTCCGTCCGATCTGCCGAGACCGGCACATAGAAAGCCTCTCCCTCTTTGTATGCAAAAGATAGACCTACCAGTTCGCTTAGCAGCGGGTCGACTCCCGTAGTTTCTGTGTCGAAGCAGACCGATTGCTGTGCACACAACTTCCTGTTCAAGGCCAACAACTCTTCCTCCGTTTGTACCATGGTGTATTGATGCGGTGTGGAGTGGATATCGGTAAAATCGGCCGGTAATGCGGAAGAGACATCTTTTTCCGGTTCAGATGATCCAACCGGTTCAACCTGATCAAAAAGGTCAAAAAGATTACCCTGTGCCGGTCTTTTTGGGGTTGTTTTCACGGGATCCAGCTTCAATACGCGGGTAAGTAAAGTGCGAAATTCCAGTTCCTCGAAGAGCTCCCTGATGGTGGTTTCATCTATCTCCCTGCGTAAAAAATCATCTTCCACCACCTCGATGGGAACATCGGTTTTGATGGTAGCCAGAAATTTTGAAAATCGGATCTGCTCGTCGTTCTCTTCTATTTTTGTCTTCAATGCCCCCTTCAGGCGATGACTGTTTTCCAACAGGTTCTCTACGGATCCGAACTCCTGCAGTAGTTTTACGGCGGTCTTTTCACCCACTCCCGGGCAGCCGGGTATGTTGTCTGAGGCATCACCCATCAATCCCAGCAAATCGATCATCTGACAGGGGTGATTGATCTGATACTTGTCCATCACCTTTTTGTCATCCAGCACATCAAAATCGTTGCTGCCATACTTGGGTTTGTAGATGAAAATGTGTGACTCAGCCAACTGTCCGTAATCCTTGTCCGGCGTCATCATATACACATCAAAACGCTCCTTGTCGGCTCTTTTGGCGATGGTGCCGATCACATCGTCAGCTTCGTAACCGGGCACTTCGAGTACCGGAATATTGTATGCCCTGATGATGTTTTTAATGATTGGGACAGATAATTTAATCACTTCGGGAGTGGCTTCACGCTGTGCCTTGTACTCCTCATATGCTGTATGCCGAAAAGTAGGTCCCGGGGGATCAAAGGCGACGGCGATGTGGGTTGGATTCTCCTTTCGCAGCACCTCTTCCAGCGTATTGACAAACCCGAATACCGCGGATGTATTCCTGCCTTTTGAGTCTATACGCGGGTTTTTAATAAACGCATAATATGATCTGTAAATGAGGGCGTATGCATCGAGAAGAAATAACTTATTTTTATTCATAACGGAGCCTGCAATCTGATTTTAAAACGTAAAGTTACAAATATTTGTTGCGAACAGGAGAATTATTTTTACTTTTGTAATTAATATGCAGGTGGAATGGATCAGAGTCAGATAATAAAGGATTTTCTACGGGAAGAGCTCCTGCTTTTCGATGAATATCTCCGTGAGGCGGTTAGAAGCAATAACCCGCGTGTGTCGGAGATGATTGACTATATATTTAACACAGAGGGTAAACGACTGAGGCCTACACTCGTGTTGTTGACCGCAAAAGCATGCGGGCGTATTATTCCAGAGACTTATCACGGCGCTGTGACAGTGGAATTGTTGCATACCGCCACGCTGATTCACGACGATGTGATTGACAAATCGGACATGCGACGGGGAAAGCAATCGGTGAATGCAGTATACGACAATACGAAGGCGGTGCTGATAGGTGATTATCTTTTGTCTACCGCTTTGATGGAAAGTGTGAAAACGAATGATCTCACCATAGTCGGCATCATGTCGGAACTGGGTCAAAGCCTTTCGGAAGGTGAATTGAATCAGTATTCTCTGGCCAGTGAAGTCATCGTAGATGAAGACGCCTATTTCGAAGTGATCAACAAGAAAACGGCCTCGCTTATGCGCGCCAGCATTGTCATCGGCGCCATTACAGGAGGTGCTGAAAAAGAAACGATCGATAAATTCAGCAGGCTGGGCAAGCTGCTTGGAATCTGTTTCCAGATCCGGGATGATATTTTCGACTACTTTCGGGACGATGTGGGAAAACCAACCGGCAACGATATTCGGGAAGGAAAGATCACGTTGCCACTTATTTATGCATTGCAGAACAGTCCCGACGGTGTGAGGGGGGAAATGAAACAGATTATTGAATCACGTGATTATAGTGAGGAGAACATCAGCAGATTACTGACTTTTGCCAGAGATTATCATGGTGTGGAGTATGCTTACAACAAGATGAATCAGTTCCTTTCCGAGGCGGAAGCGATCATCACTGATTTCGCATTCGATGGCGGCATCAAATCGCTGATGCAGCTATTTTTAACCTATCTGAAGGAACGTGCCTATTAAAACAGATATCACTCCGTGGGGGGGAGTGATATCTGACCTTTTCTCTTTTTCTCTTATTGAATCTCAATCTGCCTGGAACTCGGTTTCACTTCTTCCTGAACGGTAGGTATGTCCACGGTCAGAACACCATTTTCTACCTTAGCAGAAATTTTGTCCTTTACCACATTGTCGGGGAGTATCATTCTCCTTTGAAACTGTGCATAGGAAAATTCACGTCTCAGGTAGGAACCCTTCTTGTCCTTGTCCTCGGTTTGACTTTTTTTCTCGAATTCAATCACAAGGTTGTTCGATTCATCCAGTCTTACGATGCAGTCTTCACGAGTCATTCCGGGAGCTGCTACTTCTACTGTAAAACCGTTGTCGTTCTGTTGAATGTTGATTGCAGGCACCGATTTGCTGCTCTGTTCCATCCATTCATTGCCGAAGAAATCATTGAAGACACTCGGCAGCCAGTTGTTAGTACGTCTGATTGTTGCCATAATTTTATCCTTTCTTTATGTTTATTTTTCGTTATACAATGATAAATGGACAAATTATGTGCCGGATCATTCAGTAGGCTAAATGAGCAGCACTAACAGACAAAATGTCATAATTTTTTGCTGTAAATAGGCGAAAAAAAGCAAAAAACAGACAAAATGGCGCCGATTGTTGAGACGTCATTCCAGTATGCGGTAAACCCTCTTTCCAAAATGTGATTTCCCGTATCGGTCTGTTGCTTTTACTTCGATGGTGTGTTCACCGGGTGCAAGATCCAGTTTGAGTGGCGCACTCCATAGGTGGGTACTACTTACTGCGTTGGAAGGACGACGTCCCGGCAGCAGTTTGTTGGTAACGTCCCATTCATACAGCTTGGCATAATAACTTGGGTCAACAGCCTCCATGTAATTCATTTTGTGCCATGCTCCCTGATCAATTCTATATTCTATTAAATCGTTTTTGCTTCCCATAAAGAAGTTGACCATGATTTGTGAGGTGGTTCTGCCTTTATAGGGAACAACCCTGGGTGCAAAAATATTCATCTGATACCCTTCCTCTCTGCCGGCCACCTTGTAGTCCACAGCATATTGATTTCCGCTGATATTCAGGAAGACATACCCCTGTGGCGTACCGTCGCGCATGGTTGCATCCGGTATGCCGTTTGAATCGTGCTTACCCGAATACCAGTCGCCTGAAGTAGTTCCCACGTTATATTCATGCAGTGGTTTGTTTCCTTTCCAGCCATTGACTTCGGTGTATTCGATCTGATCCTGATAATGGGTGTGTGCCGACATGATCAGTACATTTTCATAAGGTTTCAGCAGGTCGAAAACCCGTTGCCGGTCCTCCAGACGAAATGAACCTCCCGTATCGTCCTTCATCTGAATATGTTGCGATAATACGACGAGTTTGTCGGCAGGGACATGTTTCAGGTTGTTTTCCAGAAAGCGAAGCTGATCCTCCCGATAACCTCCCCAGTAACCTTTACCGTCCCGCGGGTCGGGATAGAGGATGTCGTCGAGGATGATGAAATGGGCATTCCCGTAATTGAAAGAGTAGTTGGCACTCCCGAAGTTCTTTTCAAATGTCTCATCCGAGAGCTTGTCGGTAGGTGCATCATAATTCATGTCGTGGTTCCCCATCACGTTGTACCAGGGTAGCTGCAGGTGACGCATCCTTTCCTTGTAAACGGGTTGCAGGTCGAGATTGTCGCCCACAATGTCACCCAGACTGATTCCAAACAGCGTATTCTCTTTTTTCTTTACATCCTCCACAATCTTTTTTGTGAAATAATCTAAATCCTGGATGGAGTAGGGCTGCGGATCGCCAAAGATGATCGCGGAGAAATTGTCCGGCTCCTCTTGTCTGAAAAGGGCAAAATCAACCGACTTAGGCAACTTGCCTGTAGGAGTTGTACCCTTGTACTTGAATTTGTCTGGTGAGCCATCCGGTTTGTAGTGATAGTAAAACTGCGGGATGAAATCTTCATCCACAGCCATGCCGTATCCTTTCGGTTTGATCACGAAAATGGTGTTTCCTGCTTCTACAGGAAGCGTATAGAAGCCGTTCTTATCGGTGAGTACCACTTCGGTTCCATTTGACACGGCCACGTTTGCAATGCCGGCTTCACGACGGTCTTTCTTCCCGTTTTTGTTTACATCCTCATACACGTATCCTCCCGCTGATTGCTGCGAATAAGCTGCAACCGCGATAGTCAGTAAAATCAGAGAGAGTAGATTCTTCTTCATTTGATTTTAGTTTTTTATAATTTGTTCTGTTGATACTCAGGATTATTCATTGTCTGTAATATCATCGGGCGCAAAAGTATGTTTTTTATTTTACTTTTTCGTTACAAAAAAATGAAGTTTGTCAAACTGAAAAAAGCGGACATTGCTGTCCGCCTTTTAACTTGTTGTATTCCGAACTCACCGGATATCAATATTTCCAGCCTGCCTTTTCCTCTATTTCAGTTGTCTTATCTACTGGTACCAGGATAAATCCCCAGTGGTAATCCCTGTTGGCCGGGAGGCTGTATTCGGGCAGCGGACGAGCGCCCCAGCTGTTGTAACCGGCCACGCCCTGCTGCTTCATATCGATGCAGACCTCCACGAAGTTGCGGGGTGTGATGTCGTTGATATGGGTCTGACGCGGACGGTTATTTTTCGCCTTTATTTCTGATCTGGCTGCAATTTCCTCGCTACTGAAATTATTCCACTGATAGGGGCGGTGTGTGGCCTCTTCCGAGTCGAAGTCCTCTACACTGTTGCGCAGCGCGTTGAAACCGATGGTGCTGTCGGCCACCACCAACAGTCCCTTTTGGCCGTTTGTGAGGGCCACCCAGCGGGTATCAGTCCTGTGACCGTTTTCCTGCGGACGTACATACGGGAAATAGATCTCTTCGGCTGTTGTCCGGTATAGACCAACTTTCGATCCGGAGGCTCTGTCGATATAGTTTTCACCCGGACCACGACCGAAATAGGTTACTTTGTTCATTGTTGCCGGTAAGCGAAAGCGAACGCCGATACGCGGAACATTCAGTGCTGAGGATGCTTTGCGCGTAGCCGATACTTCCGGAGAGAATGTGGCCGTCAGGGTGGCCTCAGAAGCGGCAATCTGTTTTTCCTGCATGTCGGTAGACAGGAAATCTACAGCCACCTTCAGTATTCCCGATGGCAAAATGGTGTAACGTACTTTGTAGAGGTTACCAGCTGCCAGCAGGTAGGTCGTTTCTACAATTTTTTCATTTCCTTCGGATGAAGTTTTCACGTCGGTTACATAGAAATTTTTACTCGATTGTTTCCATATCTGTAGTCTGTTTGGTGCTCCGCTTCCATAATCATTGTCGTTGGGAGCACGCCAGAAATTGGGCTGCACGCCAAAGTTCTCGTGAAAATATTCTGTCCCGCGCACTTTGTAGGAAGTGACCATGCCGTTCTTCTTGTTGAATACAAAGTGAACCGATGGAGATTTTACCGTCACGATATTTTCTGCTTCTGTTAGTTGCAGTGGGGGATAGCTTTCGGTCTGGACAAAAGAAGGTTTTGACTTATCGAACGGGAGGGCAAATTGTTCAATCGCCACCACATGACCTGCAGGGATAAGGGGAGCAGCCGTTTTACGGGCTACCTCGAAATTCACGAAATATTCCCTGCCTGTAACCGGCTTGAGATTGCCGATAGGAATAGATACTACCTTCGATTCCTGCGGTAAAAGAGCGACATCCAGCGTGCCATTCTTAATTTCTTTGCCATTTTCGGTAATCCCGAATTTGAATGAGTAATCGTCGGTATTGGAAAAATACTGGCGGTTGATAACACGAAACAATCCTTTCTCTGCATCTACAGCTTCGAAGGCAAAATTCTGGTGGGTATATTTCACTTCAGCGAGTGCAGGGTGGGGAGTACGATCTGGATTCACCAGCCCGTTGCATAGAAAATTACCATCGCTGGCTATATCAGTTCCGTAGTCGCCACCGTAAGTGTAGTATCGCCTTCCATTTTCGTCGGTTGCCTCCATTCCCTGATCTACCCAGTCCCATATATACCCGCCCTGAAGGTTGGGATATTTGTAGATGGCCTCCCATTGAATATCGAGATTGCCGCTGGAATTACCCATGGCGTGTGAATATTCGGATGGAATTACAGGGCGGTCGCTGCCCTTTTTCCCAATTTCCTCCAGCCATGCAGCACTCGGATATTGTGGAACATACATGTCGGTGTTGTCATCCCACAGAGCCCGTTCGTAATTCACAGGACGGTCCATAAAACCGCGCTCCTGATCCTTCAGAAATTTATAGGTGTGAAAGAAGTTGATGCCATTACCGGCTTCGTTCCCCAGTGACCATATCGCCACGGATGGATGATTCTTGTTTCGCTCGTACATGTTTGCGGTTCTGTCCATATGTACCTGCTCCCACTCGGGTTGCTTGGCGAGTGACTCCTGCCCGTAATACATGGCGTGTGACTCAACGTTGGCTTCGTCGTATACATACAATCCAAATTCACTGCAGAGTTCATAAAAGCGACGAGACTGTGGGTAGTGAGACAGACGGACTGTGTTGATATTATTTTGTTTCATCAGGGTAATATCTTTGAGCATCAGCTCTTCCGTCATATAATGTCCGGTCTTGGGGTTTGTTTCGTGGATATTTACCCCCTTCAACTTAATGGGTTGTCCGTTCACCAAAAACAGCCGATCGCTTCTCTCTCCCGTCTTTACCATTTTTATTTCGAAACGACGGAAACCGACAGGGTAGGGGATCACTTCTCCTGAATCATCTCCCTTGCGGGTGACAGTAATCAGCAACTTATACAGATTGGGGTGTTCCGATGTCCAGGTAGACACGTCGGGCAAAGTTGCGTTGAATCGGACCGCACTCTGGCCGTTGCTTTGCATACTCACTTGCTTTGTGTCTGATAACACCGTTTTTCCGGAAGTATCCAGCAGTTCATAACCGACTACTGCTTCAGAGACTCCCGGGCGGTAATTGGCCACTGTGGCTTCCAGCTCAAAAATACCATCTTTGTAGTTGTCTTCGAGCGTTGATTTTACCCTGAAATCGCGCAGTGATGTCCTGGGTTGTGACCACAGGAAGACATCTCTTTCAATGCCGCTGATGCGCCAAAAATCCTGTGCCTCAAGATAAGAGCCGGTACTCCAGCGAAATATCTTCAAAACAAGTGAATTTTTGCCCGGTTTCACATATTTGTTTATCCGGAACTCTGCTGTTGTTTTGGAATCTTCGCTGTAACCGACCTCTTTTCCGTTGATGTATACATATACACCCGATTTGGCACCGTCGATACAGAGAAAGATCTCCCGGTCGTTCCATTCTTCCGGAATTTCTATCTCCCGGCGGTATACGCCGACCGGATTCTGTTCGGGCAGATAGGGTGGGGCCATCTTTGGAAATCGGGTAATGGGATCACGCTCTACAAATTCATACGGATGATTCACGTAGATGGGTGTGCCAAACCCCTGAATCTCCCAGTTACCGGGAACCCTGATATCTTTCCATCCCGCGAGGGAGACGATTGAATCGGTAATATTTTCAGGAAGCTGCTTGTACCCTTCCACGAAATAAAACTTCCATGTCCCGTTAAGAGAGAGATAGTACTTACTTTGTTCAAACCGGGTTTGCAATGCCTCCTGCCTGGTGTCATAGGTCATGAACTGCGTGCGCGGATACTCTTTATTTACCTGCACAACGTTCAGATCCTTCCAGTAGGGCAATTTTCGCAAACCGGATGTCATTCTGCTCTCTTGTGGATGTGCGTGGTTTAGGGATAGCAATCCCATTGCAGCGGCCAATAAAATTTTTTTCATATAGTCACTCCTTAAAATTTTGGTAGTACCGAAGATATTTAGATGGTTTGTATTTCAGATAGCAGGGTATCAGCAAGACGGCTCGCTCCGATCCTGAAAAGGGTGGGGGTGCACCATTCTTCCCCCAGCATTTCTTTGACGAGGGTGTAATATTTGACGGCATCGACGGTTGTTGAAACGCCACCCGATACTTTCAACCCTATCTTACGCCCTGTTTTGTCGTGATAGGATTTTATGGCATGACACATCACCCAGACCGCTTCTGGCGTTGCCCCGGGAAATCCCTTTCCGGTAGAGGTCTTCAAAAAATCGGCACCAGAATAAAGTGACAGGATCGCTGCGTTGTGTATCAGCAATCCGGTCTTCAATGCTCCTGTTTCGAGGATGACCTTTAGTGTTGCGTTACGGCAGGCTTCTTTAATTTCAGACAATTCCTCGCACATTTCCTCATATTCTTCTCCCAGGAACAATCCCACATTGAGGACCACGTCAATTTCGTCTGCACCGTCAGCCACTGCCAGTGCCGTTTCAGCCACCTTTACCTCTGTGAAGGTTTGGGAAGAAGGAAAACCAGCCGATACACAGGCAATTTTTACGTCGGCAGTCAATGTTTCCTTTACGGTATGCGCGAAATTGGGATATACACAGATGGCCGCCACATTGTCCACTTCCGGCGTGGAGCCTTCGAAGCTGTTCACCTCTTCGACGAACTTCCAGACACTTTCCCTGGTGTCTGTCGTGTTGAGTGTGGTGAGATCAATGCAACCATAGATCTTTTTATAGACCTCCCTGTTGTTGTTGTCTTCAAATTTTTCTGCAACAATCCGTTGTACCTTTTCGATTATTTCACTGTCTGTCAAGTTAATCGGATGAGTCTTGAGGGCTTTTAAATATTTGTCGGATTCCATTTTTTAAGGGTGTTAATAATTTTACGGTTGTTATTCAGTTGTTATTCAAAATAGCGACTTATTGTTCAGGTGCCTTGTGGCATCTCTTGCTGTTTTCTTTTCGATATTTTTTTGAAGTGCCTCTTCCAGATCAACTCCTGTCTGATTTGCAAGACAAAGAATTACCCAGAGCACATCGGCCATCTCATCCGGCAGGTTTCCCGACAGATCGGACTTTTTGAAGGACTGTTCTCCATATGTTCTTGCCATGATGCGTGCCAGTTCGCCCACCTCTTCCATCAGGATGGTCATGTTGGTCAGTTCGCTGAAATAGCGTACGCCATATTGATGAATCCATTGATCTACCTTTTCCTGTGCCTCCTTTATTGTCATTATGCTTTAAATATCAAGATGATAATAAAAAAATGTCCGTTAATAATCCCTGTTTTTCGAGTCAATCCAAATGGTGACCGGTCCGTCGTTTACCAGATTCACCTGCATGTCGGCACCAAATTCACCAGTCTGAATCGGCTTTTCAAGCAAGAGCGATAAAGTTCTGCAAAATTCTTCATATAGTGGAACCGATATTTCCGGCCCGGCCGCTCTGATGTAGGAGGGACGGTTTCCTTTTTTTGTGCTCGCATGCAGTGTGAACTGAGAAACGACCAGAATCTCTCCACCAGTTTCGATGACAGACTTGTTCATCACTCCATTCTCATCATCAAAAATACGTACATTCACGGTTTTCCTGCACAACATATCAATGTCCTCTTCCGTGTCGGTAGCCTCAATTCCAACGAACAGAAGGAGGCCTTTTCCGATTCTGCTTTTTTCGATACCGTCAATCTGCACCCATGCATGGGTAACCCGCTGTATCAACAATCTCATACTTTATAATTTGTCCGGTATACTTTTTTCCATTCTTACGGGAGACTCTTTTCCTTCCTTAATCCAATTCATCAGCATATCAGCTTTATTTTTCCCCGCGATCACGGCAATCTCTTCCTCACTTGCCTCCTTGAGACGCTTGATGCTCTTGAAGTGGGTGAGCAGCTTTTTTTTCGTCTCCGGACCGATTCCTTTCACCCCGTCGAGTTCCGACACCAATTGCGACTTGCTTCTTTTTTGGCGGTGAAATGTGATTCCAAAACGATGTGCCTCGTCACGAAGATGCTGTATGAGTTTTAACGTTTCAGAATTTTTGTCGATATAAAGCGGAACGGAGTCTCCGGGGTAATAAATTTCTTCCAGACGCTTCGCAATCCCTATCACGGCAATTTTTCCATAGAGTCCGATTTTCTGAAGCGATTCCACAGCAGCATGCAACTGACCCTTACCGCCGTCAATCACAATTAGTTGGGGTAGGGGAGATCCTTCGTTAAGCTGCCGAGCGTAACGTCTTTCCACAATTTCACGCATTGATGCGTAATCATCGGGCCCTGTGACGCTCTTTATATTGAAGTGACGGTAATCCCTTTTCGAAGGCTTCGCTTTTTTGAAGACAACGCATGCTGCGACCGGATTTGTCCCTTGAATATTGGAATTATCGAAACATTCGATATGCCAGGGCAGCTCTTTCAACTGAAGATCTTTTTGCACCGTTTTCAAAATACGCGTGGTACGTTGTTCTGGATTCAACATCTCCGCCTTCTTCAGTTTATCAATTTTATACTGCTTCACATTTTTTTCCGATAAAGACAACAGGCTTCTTTTTTCACCGCGCTGCGGGACCATAAATTCAACGCCCTTCATTTTCAATTCAGGTATAAAGGGTACGATGATTTCTTTCGAATCGCTGCCGAATCGTTGACGCATCTCCAGTATTCCCATTCCGAGCAATTCCTCCGGAGTTTCATCGAGCTTTTTCCTGTATTCAAAGGTGTATGCCTGGTTGATTGCACCGTTTACGACATGAAGGTAATTGATAAATGCAGCATGTTCATCCTCTTCAATAGAGAAAACATCCAGGTTGTAATTTATGTTGCTGATAACCTGAGATTTCTCCCTGAAGTTTTGAATTAGCAGCATTTTTTCCTTCAATTCATTTGCCTCTTCATATCGCATCTCCTGAGATAACAGCTGCATCTTCTCTTCTATCTGCTTCTCGATAAGGTTGATGTTCCCTTTCAGGATTTCTGTAATTTCGCCAATATTCTTTTGGTAACTTTCCAGCGATTGTAGCCCTTCACATGGCCCTTCACAACGCTTGATGTGATATTCGAGACAGACTTTGAATTTACCAGCTGCAATATTTTCAGGTGTGAGATTTAGACGGCATGTTCTCACCTTATATATTCTGCGAATAAGTTCCAGGAGGGCATTGACCGACAACACCGATGTATAGGGTCCGTAATACTTAGATCCGTCCTTTACAATATTTCGTGTTTTATATACCCGTGGGAAAAATTCATTTTTTACTACAATGGAGGGGTACGATTTGTCGTCTTTCAGCATCACGTTGTAGCGTGGCCTCAGCTGCTTGATCAGATTATTCTCCAGCAGGAAGGTGTCTTCCTCGGTGTTGACAACAATGTATTTTATCTTGCTTATCTTTCTGACCAGGATCCTCGTTTTGGGATGTTCCTGCACTTTGTTGAAGTAGGAAGAGACTCTTTTCTTCAGATCCTTCGCTTTTCCGACATAAATGACCGTACCCTTTTCATCCACGAACTGGTAACAGCCCGGTTGATGGGGTATCACGGCAAGCGTATTTTTTATATCATTAGTCATTTTTATTCAGAAAATCCTACATCTACAAAAATACAAAATAAAACTCATTTTTGCCTATGATGTGTCCATGGCAAAAATGAGACTGCTTTTAGGTACGTGTCAAAAAGTAGACGTACCGGAAAAATCAGTAATTTTTAAACTGAGAATTTCAGGACGGTATCTATTTCAACATCTTCAGGGAATAGATCCCGTGCTTTCAGGTCTTCCAATTCGATCAGGAAGTTGATCTGAATTTTTTTTACGCCCATTTTCCTGATCAGGTTGTATGCTGCCAGCATCGTTCCTCCGGTGGCCAGTAAATCGTCGTGAATTAGCACCACATCCTCTTCATTTAGTGCATCAGCATGAATTTGAATGATATCGTTGCCATATTCTTTGATGTAGGTTTCTTCGATAACTTTAAACGGTAATTTACCCGGTTTGCGAACAGGGACAAAGCCTGCGCCCAACTGAATGGCCAGTGCCGGTCCCATAAAAAAACCACGTGATTCTATGCCCACGACCTTTGTAATTCCTCTGTTGCGATACCTTTCGACCAGGATGTCGGAAAGTTCTTTCAGATGCTCCGGCGATTGAAAGAGGGTTGTTATATCTTTGAACTGAATGCCCGGAATTGGAAAGTCGGGTATATTCCTTACTGCGGAAGTTAGTGATTCTATACTCATTTTTCTATTTATATTTACTGAATTGTTCCACGTGAAACATGGCCGTTTTATCGTCCCAGCAGGATCAATAAAACGGAGATGTCGTTGGGCGACACACCCGGAATTCTGCTTGCCTGCGCAATTGTTTCGGGGTTGATTTTCGTAAGTTTCTGTCGTGCCTCGGTCGACAGCGACTGTATCTCGTTGTAATTAAATTTATCTTTGATGCGTATATCTTCCAAACGGGTAATTTTATCGGCCATGATCCGTTCCCGCTTGATGTATCCACTATATTTTATTTCGATATCGGCCGATTCAATAATCTCTTCTTTTCGTTCGGTAATCTGTTGCAGCAGCTCATTGAGCGGAGCAATCTCACCGGCCATCAGCTGGAGATCGATATGAGGACGCGTGAGCAGGTCCATCAGTTTTACGCCATGCTTTAATGGGGCTGTGCCGATCCTTTCCAAAAATGGATTTATTCGTTCCGCCTTGATTGAAAAGTTGCGGGCAAAGTGGATTATTTCTGCTATTTTTTCTTCTTTCCGGGCGAGTAGCTGAAGTCTGTGCTCCGTTGCCAGTCCCAGTTCACCTGCTTTGCGGGTAAGTCTTTCGTCGGCATTATCCTGGCGGAGGAGTATGCGGTATTCTGCGCGGGAAGTAAACATCCGATAGGGCTCGTCAACACCTTTTGTAACAAGATCGTCGATCAATACACCAATATATGCCTCGTCCCTGTGCAGTACAAAGGGATTCCCCCCATGGCAATTGATGTGTGCGTTGATTCCTGCCATGATGCCTTGTCCAGCTGCCTCTTCATAACCTGTGGTTCCGTTGATTTGTCCTGCGAAGAAGAGGTTTTTCACCTGTTTTGTTTCGAGGGTAGGGTGGAGTTGGGTGGGATCGAAGAAATCATATTCTATGGCATAACCGGGACGGAATATATGCACATTCCGGAACGCCGGAACCCGTTGTAGCGCATTTAACTGTGTTTCCAGAGGCAGTGAAGAGGAGAATCCGTTGAGATAGTACTCGTGGGTCGTCTCTCCCTCCGGTTCAAGAAAAAGTTGGTGACTGGTCTTATCTGCAAATGTGACAATCTTTGTTTCGATGCTGGGACAGTAACGTGGACCTATGCTTTTAATCTGTCCATTATAGAGGGGAGAGTCTTGCAACCCTTCACGCAGCGCCTCGTGGACCTCCTCCGATGTGTAAGCTATCCAGCAGCTGCGTTGCCGCAAAGTTCGTGCTGCTTCCGGCAGATAGGAAAATTTATGGAAATCTTCTTCCCCTTTTTGTTCTTCAAGAAGGTAGAAGTCCACGCTTCTGGCGTCGATCCTGACCGGTGTTCCCGTCTTCATGCGGTCTGTCCTGAATCCCTGATCTCTCAGTTGCTCGGTCATGCCAAATGAAGCCGGCTCGCCGATGCGTCCTCCGCCAATCTGTACTTTTCCGATATGAATCAATCCGTTTAAAAAGGTACCGTTTGTCAGGATGACCGCTTTTGCCGAAAATTCAACACCCATGCGGGTCTTTACACCGGTGACGATCCCCTTGCCAAGTATCAGTTCACTGACCATGTCCTGCCACATATCCAGATTGGGTGTGTTCTCTATGATCTCACGCCAGGTTTCAATGAATTTCATCCGGTCGCTCTGCACGCGGGGACTCCACATGGCGGGTCCTTTGGAACGGTTCAGCATCCTGAACTGGATGGCTGTTTTATCGCTCACAATCCCGGTCTGACCTCCCAGTGCATCAATTTCACGGACAATCTGTCCTTTTGCAATGCCGCCCACGGCCGGATTGCAACTCATCTGGGCAATTTTATTCATGTCCATTGTGATGAGCAACGTCCGGGAACCAAGATTGGCAGCTGCCACGGCAGCTTCACATCCGGCATGCCCCGCACCCACTACAATGATGTCGTAATTGAAAGTCATTTTTATATCTTAAGGTTGCAAAGATACTAAAAAAGAAAAAGTTACGACCAATCAGGATGTTAATTCCAAATAATAGAAGAAAAACGATCTTTATTTCAAGTAGATACGGAGGTATATCGGGAGGTGATCACTGTAACCCCCTGTATAATTCCCACTGTAGGTGCGGTTAGGACGTATCCGGTTATACCTGTCACTGTGGAGCAGATAACGGGCGTTGAATATGTCGGCATATTCCGGCTTGCAATCAATCTTGTCGGACAATAACAGGCTCCCCGAAACAATGAATTGATCAAAGAGCAGCCAACGCTTGTGAAACGTGGTTCCCAGCCCTTTTTCAAAGCGCGGATAGAGCAGATTATACAATTTTGTATTTACGATATTGGTAAATTTTTTTTCGGCGGCGAGAATTTCGTCGATGCTGTTGTCGTCGGGAGTGTCATTCAAATCACCCATGATGAGTATCTTTTCGTCGGGATTTTCATCCTGAATTTTGCGTACTGCATTTCGTAATTCACTTGCAACAAAATAACGTCTCCGTTCCGATACTTCTGTTCCGGCATTGCGTGAGGGGAAATGCACTATGTAGAGATGCAGAATCTCTCCGTTCACCGTCTTTCCTTTCACATAGAGGATATCCCGCGTCCTGTCTTCAATTCCCGGCAGATGGACCAGGATGGGGCTTGACTCAAGGACGATCCATGTTTGGGTATTGTATATCAGTGCCACATCCGATCCTCTTTCATCGGGACTGTCATAATGGACGAAGCTATACCGGCAGATTCCTTTGCGGTTCATTTCATCCAGAATACTCTCCATCACCCACTTGTTTTCTATCTCAGCCAAACCGATTATATCCGGATAGTCGGGTTGCACAATCTCTCCGATTACTTTTGTTAATTTGTCTACCTTATCGTTGAATCGCTCCATGGTCCATTTTCTGAAACCTTCCGGTGTGTAATCATCATCCATGGTGTTCGGATCATCTATGGTATCATAAAAATTCTCGGTATTGTAAAACATAAAGGAGAAAGGGTGTAACATAATGGACAGGAGCAGTTTACAAATGTAAATAATTTGGTTGATTCAGGTGATTTGGGCTGAATTATTGGAACATGGTTTTCCGAAGGAGCAGTGCGGTATTTTCTGCCCTGCGCATTGTTTCTTGCTCTGAATCGGAATGGTCATTTAAACCGCAAAGATGAAGGATGCCATGGATGATGACACGATCCAGTTCATCTGTAAATTCTGTTTGGTACTTTTGTGAATTGGAGCGTACCGTATCGAGACTGATGGAGATGTCACCCGAAATCACATTGTTTTCAGAGTAGTCGAATGTGATGATGTCGGTATAAAAATCATGCTGCAGATATTGCCTGTTAATCTCCAGAATTTTTGCATCGTCGCAGAAAAGATAGGAGATCTCGCCTACATGCCTGCTATGATTTTCAGCAACTGTTTTAATCCAGTTCGCCGTTGCTCTTTTTTTAATTGGTGGAAAATCCACATTTTCCGAATGAAAACTGACTGCCATATATTTAACATTTATTTACCTGGAGAATCGCCTATTTTTTAACCGAAAAAGAGATAGGCTACGAAAATTGCCGCAATCACCCCTGCCAAATCCGCCAAAAGCGCATAGGGAACGGTGTAGCGCGAATTTTTGATGTTCACGGCACCATAGTAAACAGCTACAATATAGAAAGTGGTATCTGTGGCACCCTGTAGAACGCTCGACAGCCGGCCTGTGAATGAGTCGGCCCCAAAAGTTTTCATCGCGTCAATCATCATGCCCCGGGCGCCGCTGCCGCTTAATGGTTTCATCAGGGCGGTGGGTAACCCATCCACCCATCGAGTATCCGCACCGGTAAATGCAACCAGGTTGCGTGCACCTTCCATCAGGAAATCCATGGCTCCCGAAGCCCGGAAAACGCCGATCCCCACCAGAATGGCAATGAGGTAAGGTATGATGGTGACCGCCGTTTTAAAACCATCCTTTGCTCCGTCGATAAACGCTTCGAAGATGTTGATCTTTCGTTTCAGCGCTTTGACAATAAAAAGCACGATGATGGTAAAGAGAATGATATTTGCCATGAGGCTCGACATAATGTTGATCTTCTCCTGTGGCATCGACTGAAAAATCAATATGATCCCGGCAATAATAGCTGCCATGGCAAGCACAAAACCCATAATTGATCGTTGGAATATATTGATACCCTGCTTTAGGCAAACTGCGATCATTCCCACGAGGGTGGCGACGAATGTGGCGATCATGATGGGAATAAAGACATCGGCGGGATTGGCTGCACCCAACTGGGCACGATAGACCATCACGGTGACCGGAATGAGGGTCAGTCCGGAGGCGTTTAACACCAGAAACATGATCATCGGGTTCGACGCTTCCTCCTTCTTTGTATTGATCTCCTGCAGCTCCTGCATCGCCTTCAGCCCGAAGGGAGTCGCCGCATTGTCGAGCCCCAGCATATTTGCGGAAATGTTCATCAGCATGGATCCTGCGGCAGGATGGTTTTTTGGCATTTCGGGAAATAGTTTTGAAAACAGGGGGGCTACCGCACTGGAGAACATCTCAACCATGCCGCCGCGTTCGCCAATCTTCATCACGCCGAGCCACAGCGAAAGTACACCCGTTAGTCCGAGTGATATTTCAAAGCCTGTTTTGGCCGTATNNTAGGTGGAATTCATGATGTCGGTAAATACCTGCAAATCGCCAAAGAAAAGCAGCTTTACCAACGCCACGATGAAAGCGATCAGAAAAAAAGCAACCCAGATATAATTCAATACCATAAAATGCAGAAGTCATGGATGAAAATGAGTTCCCATCGGGAAACGGACCGATCAAAGATACAATTAAATAAGAAAAAGAGCAAAAAGAGATGAATTATTTAATCCGGATCAGCGTACGGGATCCTGCCTCTTTATGAACAATGCGTCGGTCATATCCACTGTTTTTGGTCTTAACACAACCAACTGAAGAACGATGGCCAGCAGTACGGCACCCATCATCACGATGAAGACCGAAGTCATGTAACCGGCATCCAATGCCTTTCCCAGCTCGTTGGTGATGATGGCACCAGCCGATATCCCGGCCAGGTTCATGAATCCATAACCGGTTGCACGATAGCGTGACGGAACAAACTGGCATAGTATGGGCATGTTATTCACATCGAAGACTCCAAATCCCAAACCGAATAAAAGAGCTCCTGTAATTACCGTGGGCAATCCGCTGCCATAGCCAATCAGCACCAGGGCAGGTATGGTAAGACCCAGGCCGATGACGCCGGTATAAATTCGTCCCTTCAGATGCTTTGTCACCCACCGGTCGGACAGGTACCCTCCTGCAATTACACCGAACAAAGATGCCATCGCCAATGTCATGGTTGATAGCGGTCCCGCCTTTTCCATTCCCATATTCAGGGATTCAGAAAACAGTGTGGGCAGCCAGTTTTTAGTCGCCCACCCGGGTAAGCTGGGGGCGGAAAAGTAAAAGAGGATCACCCAGAATGCAATGTTGGAGAAAAGCAAGGACAATCCTTTTCCCATAGTGGTCAACTCCTGCGCGAATGATCTTTTTTGATTTGTAGTTACGTGATAAGTTTTCTTTTCGCGAAGGAATGCAATCAAAATCAAACTATAGGCCATGCCAATCAGGCCGAAAGAATGAAAGGTAAACTGCCATGAAGTTCCTGCTGCCAGCGTAGCGCCAAACCCTCCGAGTGCCTGTCCCAGGTAGATGCCCGACGTATGAAAGCCGATGGCCAATGACCGTGTTTTCCCCTGGTGATAGTCGGCAATGAGCGACAAGGCAGCCGGCACATAAAAGGCTTCACTGATACCCATGGCGGCTCTCAGGATATACAACTGATCAATGTTTCGGGCATATCCCATCGTGAGGGTAACGGCAGACCAGACAAACAAACTGATTACAATGAGCCATTTTCGGTTAAGCCGGTCGGCGATCATACCTGAGAGCGGACTCATGAAGGCGTATATCCAGAGAAATATGGCCATTAACCGTCCGAAATTGGTTGCAGTAACCAATTCAGCAATATCCACCTCCATGAAAGGCTTCATGGTGGCAAGCATCTGACGGTCGAGGTAGTTTAGAAGCGCCACAAACCATAGTATGCCAACTACCACCCAGGGGTAGCTTTTTTTCTCGGTGAATGTTGACATGGGAATCATCAATTTAAAAAGACAGCATTATAAGATGATGTTGTCATTTTTCAAAGCCATACAAATTCAGGATTTTGGTAAATAAATGGGTATTCTCATAGATGCCGGCAAAATCTTGAGCTCCTGTCCCATATGCAAATACCGGAACCATGACTGAGGTGTGCCCTTTAGAGACAAAGGTTCCCTCAACTTTTCCGTTCTGCAGATCTCCTCCGGTAAGTGGAGACCGCCCATTGCTCCTGCATATAGGTGAGTGCAGGCTTAATTTCATTGTTAAAATCCTGCCACCTGCATTCGATAGAGATACATCCCTTGTATCCGATCTTTTTCAATGCACTGAAATAGGGTCTGAAATCATCACCCTTTGTACCCGGGGAGGTGCGTTCCTCTCTTTCGGCAATATGACAATGGCGGATATACCTACCATACTTCACTATTTCCGAAGCAGGCTCGTCTTCCCGCATCATATGGTATATATCGCATAGCAACTGCACATTGGGATGACCGACTGCTTCTACGATCGCGGCACCCTCCTCCAGGGAATTGATCAGATTGGTTTCAGATCTGTTCAAGGGTTCAATGACTATCGTCACATTATACTTCTCGGCCAATGGAGCGATCTGCTTGCAAAAAGAGATAAATTGTTCCGTAGCCTGTTCCTTACTGAAGTTTTCAGGTACATTGCGGGCTTTGCCGCTTCCAAAAACAATGTATGGTATTTTGGCCATACCGGCTCTGCGAAGCGCAGAATCTGCCCACACCAATGCTTCGTTCTGTTTTGTTTCAGTACCGGTGAGTGGTAAGCTTCCGGGAATAAAGCTGGTACAGGAAATAATTCTTGCATTTGAATTCTTTATTTCATCCAGATGCACCTGAAATTCAGCGTCACTTTTATCAGGCATCAGGTAGGCTACGTTTGATTCCACGTAGTTATATCCAGTCGACTTTACCAAAGGATAGTTGGCTACGTTTGTACAAACGGCATACTCCGGTTGATAAGGGTAGGTATGGGATGCCATTATCAGCATGATACATGCCAGCATGAAACTGTAATTGAAAGTTTTCATACGCATTAATTAATACTTAAATATTTTACCGCCTGCCACAATTTGTTTCGTTTTTGCATCATACGTCGCACGCATACCAGTCCGGTAAGCTGCATTTGCCATTGCGCAGGCAATCGCGTGGCTATGTCCTGCTTCCACCGGGCAATTGGTGGCCATATTTTTCTCTCTAACGCACTCCATCCAGTTCCGCATATGGGCCGATGTAAGGGAGTCACCCCCGGTATTGGCTTCAGCTTCCACGGTAATGCTGGGCAATGTGAACTTTTCAAGCAGGTTGGCCTTTAATCCCATGGCAGATGCTTCGCGTTCGCGTAGCCCACCTTCGGGAGTAATTTCATTGGTATCGAGGTTTAGCATTCCGCCATTCGAATAGTAAAGTTCCTTTGTTCCTCCTGCTGAATTGCTGAAGCGGGATGAGTAGACCACCTGAAAACCCTTATCCTGGTCATCCATTGGCCCGTAATCGAATACCGAGGTGAGTGTATCGGCGTTGGTGCGACCATCTTTCCACTGGTAAATTCCTCCGTTGGATACCACACTGCGTGGGTAGGGGAAGCCAGTGAACCAGTGTACCGTATCGATCTGGTGGCACATCCATTGTCCCGGTATGCCGGAGGAATAGGGCCAGAACAGACGGTATTCAAGGTATTTGCGTGGATCCCAGGCCACTTTGGGACGATTCATCAGGAACCGGTTCCAGTCCACATCGCTCTCTCGGATGGAAGCACACAGTTCCGGCCTGCGCCAGCGTCCCGGCTGGTTTACGTTCCAACACATCTCAGCCATCACAATATCACCAAATTTCCCGGAACGGATATAGTCGTGTGCTGCATGGTAATTCGCCCCACTGCGACGCTGTGATCCTATCTGCACCACGATGCCGCTTTCCTTACAGGCTTTTAGCGCGGCATTGGCATCATCCAGGGTTTCTGCGAATGGTTTTTCACAATAAGCATGCTTCCCGGCCCTGGCAGCTTCTACCAAATGCAACGCGTGTTGGAAATCGGCGGTGCTGATGATCACTGCATCGATGTCGTTCCGCTCATACAACTCATCGTTGTTGCGACACAAGTCCACATTCCATCCGGTTTTCTCCCTGATATAGGCTTTTCCCTCTTCGCGACGTCGATTCCAGATGTCAGACAGTGCTACCAGTTCGAAATTCAACTTTTCGGCATGGTCCATAAAACTGGGTAGTAATGAACTCCGAAACCTGTCGGAAAAACCGACAACCCCTACGCGAATCTTTTCGTTTGCACCGGGAATACGGGCATAACTTCTGGCACTTAAATCAAAACGGGTGCCTCCAATGGCCACGG
>DFYK01000084.1 GCA_002383605.1 Proteiniphilum sp. UBA4084
GGCAATACCACTCCACGATGGACTGGCGGGTTCAATACCACATTCAGATACAAGAATTTCATGCTCTACAGCCGCTTCGACTTTGGATTGGGTTTCTGGACATACGACAATACCACTCCCTGGTTCCTGGGAGCCATGCAGGGAACCTACAATACGACCACAGATGTCTTCAACACCTGGACACCTGAGAACCCCAACGCGAAATACCCCCGTTATGTATGGGCCGACCAGCTTGGAACTGGCAACGTAAACCGTCCTTCCACACTTTTTGCCTATAAAGGGGATTATCTCTCCTTCAGAGAAATCTCTCTGGCCTACTCTTTGCCCGAGACCCTTGCAAAAAGGCTTTATATGCAGGCCATGAACGTATCAATCACCGGACAGAACCTGGGATATCTCACCGCAGCGCCTGTGGCCAGCCCTGAACGTTCTATCGGGGCAGGAGTTGCCAGTGGTAACGGCTACGGCCTTCCAAGAATCCTTTTGTTTGGTATTAACTTAACATTTTAAATATCTTTAGAAATTCAACATTATGAAGATTACAAAATTAACAATCATATCGGGTGTAATGCTGTTTCTGATCGGAGCCATACACACCTCATGCAGTGACGCTCTGGATCTTGCTCCCATAGATTACTACGGAAGCGGCTCATACTGGAAAACCGAAGCACAGGCCACCGGTTACATCGACGGGATTCACAAACATCTGAGAGACGCAGCCTGGCAACACACAATCATTTTTGGTGAATTACGGGGTGGGCACTACATCTCCGGAACAAGTGGCGATGGCTCATCTGTATATAACGGATCAATCATTCAGCAAAACTTTGATGCCAACAATACCGGCGTATCCAAATTCGGCGATCTATTCGGCAGGATTACCAACTGTAACCTTTTTATTGCCCGGGTGACGGATGCCGATTATATCCCGGAAGCAAAGAAAAATTATTACCTGGGAATGGTATACGGAATACGCGCTTTCTATTATTTCGACCTGTACCGCATCTATGGAGGAGTTCCTTTGAGACTCGGTGTGGAAGTGATCGACGGGGAACTGGATCCGACCAAGCTCTATATGCCCCGTGCCAAAGCCTCTGAAGTAATGACACAAATTAAAAGTGATTTACAAAAGTCACTCGACTATTTTGGCAATGTGAACGATTTCAATCCTTACGGTCTGGGAAAGAAAGTATACTGGAACAAGGCAGCCACCGAATCACTCATTGGCGAGGTCTATCTCTGGAATGCAAAAGTGAGCACAGGTGACAATGCGGCAAAACAGGCTGACCTGACCGTTGCCAAACAGCATCTGGAGAATGTGGCTAAAAACTATGGATTGAAGATGTTGACCGACTTCTCAAAAGTCTTCGACGCCAAAAACAAAGCCAACGATGAAATCATTTTTGCCATCCGCTACGCCGAGGGCGAAGCGTCCAATGCGGTCAACCAGTACATATACAACGTAGGTACAGGCCAGACAAACAAAAATGCCTACCTGGAAGATGGGACTCTGTTTAACGATCCGTTAAATATTGCCACGTCGTCCTCCCAACAACGTTACGAATACACCAAAAAATTCTTTGAAATATTCGACAAGAAGGACAGCAGGCGCAATGCTACTTTCCTGCCTTCCTACAACAAAGATTCTCAGGGAAATCTTGTCTACAGGGGTGTATCGACGATCAAGAACATCGGCCTCGAAAATTCAAACGGCATCCGTCAATGGGTAGGCGATTTTATATTCTACCGACTGCCATGGGTTTATCTCTCCCTGGCTGAAATTGCCAATATGGAAGGCAACAACCCCAAAGTGGAAGAATACATCAACCTTGTCCGTCAGCGCGCATATGGCGCCAATTGGGCCCAGGAGTTTGCCTTCACAGCAGGTAATTTTACAACCAACGAATTGGCCATCCTGAGAGAGAAGGACAAAGAGTTCGTACAGGAAGGACAACGCTGGTGGGATTTGCGCAGGATGACCCTCACCAAGGGAGGAAAACCTCTTGTCTTCACTACGGAAGGCAGTTTTGAAGAAACACCGATCCTGAATGAGGCTACCGAAGCACACAAGGTGCTCTGGCCGCTCGACAAATCGTTGCTCGATAACGACGACGCCCTGGAGCAAACACCTGGATACTAATCTATCCCATAAATTATACACACTTTTCCAAAGATGGCGATAAAATTTATCGCTATCTTTGGTTTCTTGATTACGTAACCCTAAATGTTTGTCGCAATGAAAATGATTCCTCTTGTACTGATGGCACTCAGCCTTGCATTCCCGCTCTCCGCACAAAACAGAACGTACTCCACATTCTGGCATCAGCGTGTTTCGCTGTTTGAAAAGCTCTCTGTCAATAAAGATGATGTACTTTTCGTGGGAAACAGCATCACCAACGGAGGCGAATGGGCAGAGATCTTTCACGACCCAAGAGTGAAAAACAGGGGCATCAGCGGTGACATCTGCATGGGTGTATATGACAGACTTCTACCGCTGTTAAAAGGGCGGCCGGCAAAGATATTTCTAATGATAGGGATCAACGACCTGGGAAGGGGAACCTCACCCGATAGCATCGTCTGTCAGATCGACAGCATACTCGGGAAAATTCAAAACGAGTCACCCGAAACAGCCATTTATCTACAAAGTATCCTCCCGGTAAACGAGTCATTTGGGATGTNNCCGCCACAGGGAGGTCATCGCCCCGCTTAATCTAAGACTGAAACAACTGGCCGAAAAAAGAAAAGTTACCTATATCGATCTCTATAGCGACTTCGTAGAACCCGGTACCGACAAACTGTGTCCGGCCTACAGCAACGACGGCCTGCACCTGATGGGAGAAGGATACTTCAAATGGGCGGAACTGGTAAAACCATACATCGATAAGTAAAATGTCAAAGTCACGGATCATATTATTATTGCTATCATGCTTCGTTTCAGGTCTGATTTGCGCACGATCTGTCAGGGTGGCCTGCGTGGGTAACTCAGTCACCTTCGGGGCAGGAATTGAAAATCCGGAAGAAAAATATCCCGCACAGCTGCAGGCGATGCTGGGAGATACATACGAAGTGAAGAACTTCGGACATAGCGGCGCCACACTGCTGAAAAAAGGGCACAATCCCTATTGGAATTTACCTGAACTAAAAGAAGCGCTTTTCTTTCAACCTGATATCGTCATCATACACCTCGGATTGAATGATACCGACCCAGGCAACTGGCCCCGTTACCGTGACGATTTCGTACGGGATTACTCCCAGCTGATCGACACATTCAGGCAGTTGAAGCCCGGCACAGAAGTTAAAATATGCCGGATGACCCCCATCTTTACCGGTCACAAACGATTTACATCGAGTACCCGCGATTGGTTCTGGCAGGTGCAGGAAGCCATTGAAACAGTGGCTAAAGTAAACAATGTGGCACTGATCGACCTTCACACCTCGCTTCATCGTCGGCCGGACCTGTTTCCCGATGCACTCCATCCTACAAGTGAAGGAGCTGAAATCATCGCCAAAACAATATATGGATCTATTACCGGGCAGTATGGGGGATTGGCACTGGCACCTGTTCTAGGCAGCGGAATGGTACTGCAGCGACGCATGCCGATCACCTTTTGGGGTAGGGCAAACGGAGATACGCCCGTAACAATACACTTTAACAAACAGAAAAAAAAGACCGTCACGGACAAAGCAGGTAACTGGCAAATAGAATTCCCATCACTCGAAGCAGGTGGTCCCTACACGGCAATCATTGAAAACGAAAAAAGTAAAATTGAACTAAAAGATATACTTATCGGCGACCTATGGCTTTGCTCCGGTCAGTCGAATATGGAATTCAGGTTGCAGCAGGCAACCACCGCGACAGAAGACATTCCCGCTGCCGGTTTTTCCAAAATACGTCTGTTCAACATGCAGCCTATAGCCTATACCAACAATGTAGCATGGGATGAAGAGACGCTGAAAAAAATTGACCGGCTGCAATATTTCAGCGATACGGAATGGCAGCATTGCACACCGGAGACAGCCAAGGATTTCTCCGCGGTGGCATACTATTTCGGGAAAAAGATTCACGAAGAAACGAATGTACCTATTGGACTCATTCTGAATGCAGTGGGCGGGTCGCCCGCAGAGGCGTGGATCGACCGGTTCACCCTGGAACACCATCCGCGACTGGTGAATATGTACAGCAACTGGAATAACAACGATTATATCAATCCCTGGTGCAGGGAGCGGGCTGCCAGAAACAGCGAACTTTCCGGAAACCCGTTGCAACGCCACCCCTATCAACCTTCCTACCTCTATGAGGCGGGTATTACCGACATGGCCAGGTTGCCTATTTCCGGTGTGATCTGGTACCAGGGAGAATCGAATGAACAGAACGTGGAACTGCACGAAGTGCTCTTCCCCACCCTTGTGGAGAGCTGGAGAAACGCATGGGACGATGATTTCCCGTTTTACTACGTGCAACTCTCCAGCATGGCAGTGGGCAGGGAAACCTGGGGACACTTCAGGGACAGCCAGCGCCGGCTTCTGTCGGTCGTCCCGAACAGCGGAATGGCTGTCTCCTCCGACCTGGGTGACAGTACCGATGTGCATCCCCGCCGAAAAAAAGAGATCGGGGAACGACTGGCTCGTCTGGCCTTGCATCACACATACGGGATGATCGGAATCGTTCCCTCAGGACCGTTATTCCACGATTTCTCCGTGAAAGGCGGATCGCTCCAGCTCTCCTTTGATTATGCCGAAAGATTACACACATCCGACGGGGAGCCGCTTCGGTCGTTCGAGCTGGCTGAATACCCGGGATTATATTATCCGGCAACAGCCGAGATTCACGACAATGTGGTCAGGGTAAGTTCTCCCATGGTAAAAAAGCCCAAATATGTACGTTATGGCTGGAGTTCTTTCACCGACGGAAACCTTGTGAATGGCGATGGATTACCGGCCTCCACATTTTCAAGCCAATATAATAAAAACAGATAAAAGATGCCTGTGCTCCGGTTTCATATTCCGATNNGATGTTGCTTTTTTCGATGCTCCTGCTCTCCTGCGCTCCGAAAAAGGAAGTTGTGACATGGAATCTGCTCCCTAAACCGCAAAAGATAAATTTCTATGGGAAACAGAGTCACTTGCTGACCGATGGGAAAATTGCCCCTGCCCTGATCCTGGAGAAAAGGGTGAGTGCGATTCCTGGTGTTGTCGTCAATCCCGAAGAAGCTTATCATTTGCGCATCACAGAAGATTCTGTCATGATTGAAGCCATCACCGGGGAAGGGTTCTACCGGGCACGCCAAACGCTGAACCAGCTCGTTGCCTCTTCTGGCGGCCACACCCTCCCTGTACTGGAGATCATCGACTGGCCCGCATTCCGTATGCGTGGATTTATGCACGATGTGGGACGCAGCTTTATCTCAGTGGAAGAGTTAAAGAAACAAATCACCCTGCTCTCTCAGTTTAAAATAAACGTTTTTCACTGGCACCTGACCGAGAACCAGGGATG
>DFYK01000134.1:0-30191 GCA_002383605.1 Proteiniphilum sp. UBA4084
CATCAGACAGGAATATGCTATTCTGCTGCGCGAGCTGAAACAGTATAATCCCGAGTTGCTGGACAAAAAGCATATGTTGGCGATTTCAAAATCGGATATGCTCGATGAGGAGCTTATGGATGAGATCCGGAAAGAATTGCCGGGTATCCCGTCTGTTTTTATCTCGTCGGTCACCGGATATGGTATATCGTTGTTAAAGGACATGTTGTGGCGTGAGCTGAATTCCGATGATTCCGTCCCCGTTGCAGCTTCACGTCATACACTCATTCACCGGAATCTCGATCTCTCTTCACTGGAGTTTGAACCGGAGGAGCAGTTCCCCGATGAGGCTGATGCTGACGAACCCGACGAGAAAGATTACGGGGATTTTTTAGAAGAAGATATCTAAATGTCTTTTATGAAGCAACACCCCCAATACCGTAATCTGTTGCAGTTCGATTTGCTGAACCAGGTAAAAGAGATCACACATTTCTCTACTACCCGTTCGGGCGGTGTGAGCAACGGCACGTATGCTTCTTTCAACATGGGAAATTTTTCCGACGATAATCCCATTAATATCTATGAGAACCGTCAGATCCTTGCACGCATGTTCTATATGGAGATGGATCAGTTTATCATTCCCCATCAGACGCACAGCACCCGCGTATTGTCGGTAGATGATGCTTTCCTTGCATTGGATCATGCTGCAGCCATCGAAACCATGTATGGGGTGGATGCAACCATCACGTCAAAAAAAGGGATTTTCCTTTGTGCTACAACGGCCGACTGTATACCCATTATTCTTTATGATAAAAAAAGAGAAGCCATCGCTGCGATTCATGCAGGGTGGAAAGGTACTGTCGGTCGGATCGTGGAAAAAACCATCGGAGAAATGAGCCGCCACTATCATTCTTCGCCTGCAGATCTTATTGCCGGAATAGGTCCGGGTATCAGCCAGGCACGTTATGAGGTAGGTGATGAATTAATAGACACATTTGTGCGGGAAGGTTTCGACCTCTCAGACGGGGCAGTTGCTTTTCGAAAGAATCCCTCCTCGAAATGGCATCTCGATCTGAAAGAAATAAACCGGCAGGAACTCCTCCGTCTGGGAGTGGCGGGAGAAAACATTGAGAAGAGTGATCTTTGTACGTTTGAAAGGGAGGAGCTTTTCTTCTCGGCCCGACGGCAGACAGAACACTCCGGCAGGATGCTTACCGGCATCATGATAAAATAAAAAAGGATGCAACCACGAGATTGCATCCTTTTCCTTTTAAAGTGACTCACAACATCCTGCCGGATGATTGCTTTCAATTAATAACGTGCACTTACAACGTCCCAATCGATGATCTTCCAAAGTTCTTTCAGATGGTCGGCACGGCGATTCTGATAATCGAGATAATAGGAATGTTCCCATACGTCGAAACCCAGGATCGGAGTCAATCCTTTTGTAATCGGATTGCCGGCATTGCTTTCCTTTTCGATGGAAAGCTTACCACTTGCGTCTTTTGCCAGCCATACCCATCCCGAACCAAACAGGGAAGTTCCGGCAGCATTAAATTCTTCTTTAAACTTGTCGAATGAACCATACTGGGCATTGATCGCATCAGCCAAAGCTCCCTGGGGTTCACCGCTGCCTCCTTTTTTAAAAGAGGTGAAGTAAAGATTGTGATTATAAATCTGGCCCGCATTGTTGAAAATAGCGCCATCGCTCTCTTTTACAACCGTCTCAAGATCTGCATTTGCAAATTTGGTATCAACAACCAGTTTGTTCAGATTATCTACATAAGCCTGGTGATGTTTTCCGTAATGGAGTTCAACCGTTTGTTTACTGATAACCGGCTCCAGCGCGTCGGTTGCATAAGGTAAAGCTACTTTCTCGAATTTCATATTTACACTGTTTTTAGAATTGTTATTTTTATCTTCTTTCGCATTGGAATAATTGCAGCTTATTACTGACAATATTAATATTCCGGTCAATAGAGCTGTATGATTTTTTTTCATTTTCCAATTGTTTTTGTTGTTAGATAATAACGAAAACGCTCCCCCATTTGTTCGATTTTTTTTGCTGTGTGCAATTTTAAAATATCCAAAAAGATGTGTTTAAAAGAAGAACAACGGCCTGGTAATTGAATATCAGGTCGTTGCTTTTATCCTATAGAGAATTATTGCTTTTCTCTATCGCAGTTTAATAAAATTTATTCCACTGTTTTCTCTTCAGTCTCGAGGAACACACCATCTGTGGGATGCTCCGGCTTGGAAGGTATTTTTTTATCTTCCTCACTCTCTTTTTTGTGCTCCAGTATTTCCTGTGATCGCGATACCCACTTGCGTTTGCCGAAAATATGTTCCAGGTCGTCAGCATAAATGATCTCCTTTTCCAGCAAAATGCCGGCCAGCTGGTTATGACCTTCCGCTTTCTCTGTGAGTATCTGTTTTGCCCTCTCATACTGTTGGGCGATCATCGCCTTCACTTCGGCATCGATAAGTTCAGCCGTATCGTCGCTATAGGGTTTAGAGAAGGTGTATTCCTGTCCCGATGAATCGTAATAACTCAGATTGGGTAATTTCTCGCTCATACCCATATAGGTAATCATGGCGTATGCCTGTTTGGTTACTCTTTCCAGGTCGTTCATCGCACCCGATGAAATCTGTCCGATGAATACCTCCTCTGCGGCACGGCCTCCCAGTAAGGCGCACATCTCATCGAGCATCTGCTCCTTGGTGGTGATCTGCCGTTCTTCGGGCAGGTACCAGGCTGCACCCAACGCCTTCCCGCGAGGTACGATGGTTACCTTCACCAGGGGGTTGGCATGCTCCAGGAACCAGCTCAAAGTAGCATGTCCTGCTTCGTGAATGGCAATCGACTTTTTCTCATTTTGGGTGATGATCTTATTTTTCTTTTCCAGCCCGCCCACAATGCGATCCACCGCATTCATAAAATCATCTTTCTGCACAAATTTTTTCTTTTTGCGTGCAGCAATCAGCGCTGCTTCGTTGCAGACATTGGCGATGTCGGCACCCGAGAAACCGGGTGTCTGTCGGGCCAGAAAATCCACGTTGATGGATTCGTCTATTTTGATGGGCCGCAGGTGCACTTTGAATATCTCCTTGCGGTCGTTCAGGTCAGGCAGCTCCACATAGATCTGCCGGTCGAAACGACCCGCACGCATCAATGCCTTATCCAGTACGTCGGCGCGGTTTGTCGCAGCCAGAATGATCACTCCGCTGTTCGAACCGAAGCCGTCCATCTCGGTGAGCAGCTGGTTGAGCGTGTTCTCTCGTTCATCGTTTGAGCCGAAGTTGGTGTTTTTGCCACGGGCACGACCCACGGCATCAATCTCATCGATAAAGACGATGCAGGGAGCTTTTTCTTTCGCCTGACGGAAGAGGTCACGCACGCGCGAGGCGCCGACGCCGACGAACATTTCCACGAAATCAGATCCGGAGATAGAGAAAAAGGGAACATTTGCTTCTCCGGCTACCGCCTTTGCCAGCAATGTCTTTCCTGTTCCGGGAGGGCCTACCAGCAGTGCGCCTTTGGGGATTTTACCACCCAGGTTGGTGTAATTGTTGGGGTTTTTCAGAAACTCAACGATCTCCTGCACTTCTTCCTTCGCTTCGGAGAGACCGGCTACATCCCTGAAGGTAACCTTTTGGCTGGCGTCTTTGTCAAAGAGCTGCGCCTTTGACTTACCCACACTGAAAACGCCACCGCTGCCACCGCCGGCACCGCCCTGCATCCTTCGCATCATCCATATCCAGAAGACGATGAGCAGGATGAACGGTGCAAAAGTGAGCAATATGCCCCACATCTCGGATGTGGTGTTGAAGCTCACCTCGATTTCATAGTTCTGCTCTGTTTTCACCTTATCGATGAATTCGGATATTGCGTCGGCAGAGGCACCCTCCACCTGAATGACCGGCATCCTGCCCACGCGGCCTGCATCATCGCCAAAGATGTAAGGCACAGACTCTTCCCTTACAACAGCATCGGCTGTCCCTTTATTGCTATAGATTACGACGCTCTGTACCCTGTTCTCAAGTACATATTGCTGAAAATCGGACCACTTGACCTCTTTTACCGTTTTGTCCTGTCCGAAAAACCACATGCCCATCAAAATGGCAAGAGCCACTGCATAAATCCAGTAGGGATTAAATGGCCGCTTGGGATTGGTTCCACCCATTTTGGGGCGTAAGGTTGGTTGTTTGTCCTGTTTATTGTCCTTGTTCGTATTGTTCATTTTTTGTTTGCTGTCTCCATTACAAGATCACCTGTGGTGGTTTCTTTCGTTTGGTAAGTAAGTCCTGTGGAATATTAGTAACAATCTTCCGGAAAATTAGTTTTTTATAATGAAGGAATCTGTTCCGATTTGGCGTCCTCCCAAAGGGTATCGATGTTGTAAAAACTACGGAGTTCGGGAAGAAAGATATGCACAATCACATTGCCATAATCCATTCCGATCCATTCTGCACGCTGTTGTCCATGTACGCGAATAGGGTTCTCCCGTGTGTTTTTCTTCACAATCTCTTCAACGGAATCAGCCAGCGCAGATACCTGCGTGGGGCTGTTGCCTTCACAGATCACAAAATAATCGCAGATGGCTCCCGTCATTCCTTTTAGTTGAATTGCGCTGATATTTTTTCCTTTTTTTTCCTGAATCCCTTCAATGATACTTTGTAAGAGTTCGTTATTTTCTATCATTCTTTGTTTTAAGTGGATTAATGATACAAAGATAGGTTCTTTTTTTAAAATTGATGATAAAAAAGAAGAACCTCTCTTCTTTTATGAATGAATAACAAAAACAGTGCCAAAATCTGGGAATGTACGGATAAATTATTGTCATGCAAAAAACAGGCTTGCGATCAGGGTGAATGTTAATCCGCAAACAGAGATGATCGACTCCATGACTGTCCAGCTCTGAAGTGTTTGTTTCTCATTCATACCCAGATATTTTCCTACAAGCCAAAAGCCGCTGTCATTCACATGAGAGAGTAGGGTTGCCCCCGACGCGATGGCTAAGACGACCAGCGCCCGCTGTGGATCACTTAGCTCAAAAGCACTAATAATCGGTGCGATCAGGCTGGCGGCGGTGATCATGGCTACTGTGGCAGACCCCTGCGTTATTCTTACCGCGGCAGAAATAATCCACGCCAGCAATATGGGCGGTAAAGCTGAATACATCATTGATTCGGCCATCAACTGTCCCATGCCGCTGTCGATTAACACCTGTTTCAGTACACCGCCTGCTCCGGTGATCAGTATAATTATGCCAGCCGGTCCCAGTGCTTTGGTGCTTAACACGAGCACCTTCTGTTTGTCCATGCCTCTTTTTATACAAAGGAAGTAGGTGGCAGTCAGTGTGGCAATGATTAGCGCGCTGAAAGGATGGCCGATAAACTCAACAATATCCGTCCATACACTTGTGGTGATGATTCCTTTTGAGACGGCCACTGTGGTAAAGGTGTTCAGGAGGATCAGGATGAGCGGGATTGAAATGACCATCACAATGAGCCGGAAAGAAGGATATTTTTTCCGATCCAATTCGTGTTGCGGTTCATCTACACCCTGGGGTGGTGAAAGGTTAATTTTGCCAGATATATATTTCCCGAAAAGAGGACCTGCAATAATGGCTGTTGGAATTCCCAGGAGGAATCCCAGTAAGATAACCCATCCCAGTTGGGCGTCGATGATATCGGCTACCGCGACAGGACCCGGTGTGGGAGGGATAAAACTATGCGTAACAGCCAATCCGGCGAGTAAAGGAATGGCATAATACAACAAAGAACGTTTTGTGTCGCGTGACAATGCGTACACAATGGGTACCAGAATGATGAAACTAACATCGAAAAAAACCGGTATTCCCACGATAAAGCCAGTGATGACCATGGCCCAGGGTGCACGTTCTTTACCAAACTTCTTTAACAGATAATCGGCCAGCGATTCAGCCCCTCCCGAGCTTTCCAGCATCTGGCCAAAAATGGCTCCCAGACCCACCACTGTGGCCACGAAGCCGAGTGTTCCGGCCATCCCTTCCTGAATGGACCCGGTTATATCGCGCAGCGGCATACCAGTAAGCACACCCACGTAGATAGCAGTGAGCAGCAATGCAATAAATGCACTGATTTTAAGTTTCAGCACCATGAACAGCAGCAACAGTACTGCCGAAATAACAATAAGAAGGATGGACAGGGTTGACATCTCTGAGTAAAATATAAACCCACCCGGTAAAACAACATATCGGGTGGGTTTAGAGCATAATCATATTTCTTTTGGATTTATTACAATGTCTTCAGATTCAGGTTTCTCCAGAGCACCCTGATACCACCGCCATCGTGAATCTGCAATGCAATGCGTCCCTGAGCGTTGCCAATCTTCGTATCAGTAAGGTCTACCATTTCTTCCCCGTTGAGGAAGGTCTTTACATTGTCTGCTTTTACCACTATGCGCAGGGTGTTCCAGTCGCCCACCTTCAGGATCTCTTCCTTCTCATCGGGGATCTGCACGAGCCATCCACGACCATAAGATTCATAAATACCGCCTGTGTCGTTTCCTTTGGGGGCTACTTCCACCTGCCAGCCGTTTACAATGGTACCCGGTTCCACAAAGGAGCGGATGAACACGCCCGAATTGCCATCGGCTTCCTGCTTGAATTCCACGCTCAGGTCGAAGTCGTCGTAATACTCACGGGTAGCCAGATAACCGTACTGTTTGTCGGGGCCGCTTTCGCAAACCAACAGCCCGTCCTGTACATACCATTTCTCTGTGCCGTACACTTCCCAGCCCTGCAGGTCGGTACCGTTAAAGAGCGACACTTCCTTTGTTTTTCGGGGCAGTTCTTTGATTTTCATGTTGCGGAACCAGGCTGCTGATCCGTGATCCTGCAGGCAGATCACTCCTTTGTGGGCCAGGCCATACTCGGGCGCATTTTCCCATTTTCCGCTGTTTTTGCGGGCAAACCAGTCCTCGGTCCATGCCTCAAACTCCACCACCTTTTCACCGTTTAGCCAGTGTTCCACATGTCCGTTGTCGAACACGATCTTCGAGGTATTCCATTCCCCCGCCGGCTTGATGTGGGTTTTGGCAGTGTCGGTGGTATGCATGGCATAGTCTGCCCCCGTCTTCTGCCAATCTTCCAGCGGTTGGGGGAAATTCAAATCGTCGATCAGCTGATATTCAGGTCCCGTGACATAGGGGACGGCAAATTTCGGATTTTCCACCACATGATACAAGACGCCGCTGTTGCCGCCATCGGCAATCTTCCAATCCCACACCAGTTCAAAATTTTCATAGATCTTTTCGGTGACGATGTAACCATGTTCATCTGCGCCTTCGCCCTTGGCCTGTATCATGCCATCCTCTACGAACCAGGGTGCTTTGAGGCTGTCGCCGTTATAATCGCGCCATCCCCCGAGGGTTGTGCCGTTGAAGAGGAGTTCCCATCCCGCTGCCTTTTCCTGCGGTGTGAGTTGATTGTGCTTTGCACCGGTAGTGCAGGATGTAGCGAGTGTTACCATAGCAATGGTACCCATCAAAAAATTTAATTTCATCTTCTCTTTCTTTTTTATAGGATTAAACTTCATCAGGCACAAATATAGGAATTTATTGGCATTGCGGATGCTGGTTGTCAGGTATATTTGGCCCGTTAATCCCAAAATTACTTTATTCTGTGTACCTTTGCATAATTCCCGTCTGGTTTTAAACCAAAGGAGAGAATCCGGCGTTTACTTACTCGGAGCATCTCCGGGAAAATACGCTAAAACAATCGATGAATTTTGGAACGCATTGATCTATCCGATAACAGGAAAATAAGTCATGGCCCGTTTGTGGCATCAGTTGGTTTTTTTGATGGTGTGCATATCGGACACCGTCATCTGATTAAGCAGGTAAAAGAAAAGGCCAGGGAGCTTGGATTGCCGTCGGCCATCGTTACTTTTCCGGTACACCCGCGAAAAGTATTGCAGAAGAATTATCAGCCGGCCTTGTTGTGTGGTTACGAGGAGAAGCTGGAGCAACTCAGTACAACGCAGATCGACTATTGCATCAGTCTCCCCTTTACGCAGGAGCTTTCCCGCTTAACGGCCCGGGAGTTCATGCGCGATGTGTTGAAAAAGCAAATGGGTGTTCACACGCTTTTCGTAGGCTACGATCATCGGTTCGGATACAATCGGGAGGAGGGTTTCCCTGACTATCAAAGTTATGGGGAGGAGTTAGGTATCCAGGTGATTCAGGCCAGTGAATATCAGGTTGAGGGAGAAAACGTGAGTTCCACCAAAATAAGATCATTGCTGAAAAAAGGTGAAATTCAGCAGGCAAACAGCTTGCTGTCATACAATTATACACTCTCCGGAAAAATAGTGGAAGGTTACCGGGTTGGGCGGACCATCGGCTTCCCTACTGCGAACATACGCTCCTGGGAGCGATTCAAGGTGGTTCCTGAGTTGGGCGTATATGCCGTGTTGGTACATATCAGGGATATTATTTATGAAGGGATGCTCTACATCGGTACCCGTCCCACCTTGCACGACGATCCGGAAATCAGCGTGGAGGTCAATATCTTCGATTTCAGCGGCGATTTGTACAATCAATCGCTCACGGTGGAGTTTATTGATTTTATCCGTGCTGATCGCAAATTCGATGCCATGGAGGAGCTGGTAACCCAAATACACAAGGATAAATCTCAGGTACAGCAACGACTAAGAATTGAAAAGTAGTTTGTTTGACGTGACAAGGATATGTTGACTAAAAAATTAAATAACGGGATTGAGATTCCGGTCATTGGACTGGGGACTTGCAGGATAGGTCACACCGACGAAGAAACGTATCACGCTGTTCGTAAGGCGCTGGAGGTAGGATACCGTCATATTATACCGCCACCCTTTATATGAATGAAAAACCTGTAGGAAGGGCTATTCGGGAAAGTGGCATTGCGCGGAAAGATATCTTCGTGACTACGAAACTATGGGGAAGTGATATTCTATCAAACCGTATTCAGGAGGCTTTCGAGGGGAGTCTCTCGAACTTGGGACTCGATTATGTGGATCTCTACCTTGTGCACTGGCCTGTAAAAGGGAAGCTGGGCTTCACCTGGCAGGCGATGGAGCAGATCTTTCACTCCGGCAGAGCGAGATCAATCGGGCTGAGCAACCACCTTGTACATCATATTTCAGCTTACAATAGAAGAGATGAGCAAAATAGACGCATTAAACAGGGATTATCGTACCGGAATTCATCCCGATAAAATATCATTTTAACAACGATGATGGGTGTTCCGTCTCACATGCCTTAATAGATACCCCTTTTATTTAACGCCTGCTGATATGCCCTTGCATTGCGTGCATGTTCAGCGTGCGTGGCAGCAAAGTCGTGACGTCCGGATAGATCATCCTTTGCGCACATAAACAGATAGTTGTGCTGTTGTGGCGATAGGGTTCCATCGATGGCACGGATCGATGGTATGCGAATGGGACCGGGTGGCAGGCCGCTGTTTTTATACGTGTTATAAGGTGACTCCACCTCCAGGTGCCTGTAAAGGATGCGACGCAATGAAAAATCTCCCACTGCAAACTTGACGGTGGGGTCGGCTTCCAGCCGCATCCCCCTGTTTAAACGGTTCAGATAAAGCCCCGCCACCACAGGATATTCATCTGCGTAGGTAGCCTCTTCCTCCACGATGGAAGCCAGGATGGATACTTCCACCGGAGTCAACCCAAGCTTTTCAGCCTTATCCTTGCGACTTTCATTCCAGAAAGCATCATATTCCCTTTTCATCCGGTTCAGGAGATTGTCGATGCTTGTATCCCAATACACTTCGTAAGTATTGGGGATAAACATCGACAAGAATGTTGCTTCATTAAATCCGTACTTTTTGGCAACAGTAGTTTTCTTGAGGGCGTTTAACAATGTGATGCTGTCCACCATCAGCTGTTGTGACAAGCGTCCCGCCAGGTTCTCGGTGGTGCGTATATTGTTGAAGGTAATATCTGCAGGTGTCTGGTTTCCCGAACGCAACAAACGGATAACCTCGGGCATCGTCATGCCGTCGCGAATGGCATATCGGCCGGTTTTCACTCTGTTCGGATAATTCATCCGTTCAGCCAGCAGTCGGAATATTTTTTCTGAAGGAAGTGCAGCCTTCTCCTGGAGCTGATCCACTACCTTTTCGTAGTTTTTCTGACTGTCGATATAGATATAGGTTGTCTCTGACAGTGAGAAGGGCGTCATGATCATGCTATAGATGTAGATGCCGGCTGCAACAACAAGCAACATCAGTAGTGAAGCGATCCAGAGCAGAGGTTTCTTTTTTTTCTTCATTTTATGGCAGGTGTGGTGTGAAAACTGGCGCAAATGTAGAAAGATTCGCCTGAAAATATCGCTTTTTCTTTGACAAGTTGAAAACAAACTTGTATATTTGCATCCGATTTTAGCAAAAATAAAATGGAAGTGTGGGTGAGTGGCTGAAACCAGCAGTTTGCTAAACTGCCGTACGGGTAACTGTACCACGAGTTCGAATCTCGTCGCTTCCGCTGCAGGGGGATTTTGGTAGTAACATGCCAGGATCCCGTTTTTTTGCTATTTCACGGCATACCAATAAACACGCTCTATTCTTCTTCGAAAAAATCTATCGAAAATATGTTGTATAACATGTTTTTTTGTTGTATCTTTGTTGTGATTTAAATGGCAAGCGAGTTATTTGAAATCATTTTTAGGTTATCATTACATACTGAATGGCTTCTTAAACAGGCGGTTGCCGATAAATCATAACTTTTAAAAGAAGAAAATTATGACAATCAGAAACCTAACCAAAGAAGAGATCTTGGGACAGATCAAGTATCTGGAACAAAACATCTCAAAAGGGTCTGTTTCTTATCGTACCAACAGATTGAACAGACTGCGTACATTGAGAGCAAGTTTGCGCTGTGCAAGCTAAGGATCATTTCCCGATCCGGAAGAGCAGAAAGCAGGAATGGCCTGCAAGTATGCTGATGCGGGGGGGAAAAATACGTTGAATTTTATTTACAATATATACATTACAGGCTATCCATCGGATAGCTTTTTTTGTTTTTGAAAGAGATTTATTGATATTTATGCCTAAAATCCAGAAAATGGTGATTTGTGATGTGATTTTTATCTATCTTTGTGTGATTATCTAACAAAAAGACTTATTTATTAAAATTATGATGGATTTATTATCTGCCAGATTGTCTGCCTTATCACCGTCGGAGACCTTCGCGATGGCGCAGAAAAGCAATGAACTGAAAGCGCAGGGCATTGATGTAATCAACATGAGTGTGGGGGAACCCGATTTTACCACGCCCGATCACATCAAGCAGGCTGCAAAAAAAGCGATCGACGATAATTTTTCATTCTACTCTCCGGTCGCAGGGTTTCCTGATTTGAAAAAGGCAATCTGCGAAAAACTGCAAAATGAAAACGGGCTGGAATATACAGCGGCACAAATTGTGGTTTCCGGAGGAGCCAAGCAATCACTTTGTAATGTAATCCTTTCCATTGTGGACAAAGACGAAGAGGTGATTATTCCTGCTCCTTACTGGGTGAGCTATCCCGAAATGGTGAAGTTGGCCGAAGGGAAATCGGTTTTTGTATATGCCGGAATCAATCAGGATTTTAAGATCACGCCCCAGCAACTGGAAGAGGCAATCACACCGAAAACAAAGGCCCTGATCCTCTGTTCTCCCTCAAATCCTACTGGCAGTGTATACACGAAAGAGGAGTTAAAAGCAATGGCTGCGGTACTGGAGAAGCATCCCCATGTCTATGTGATTGCCGACGAGATTTATGAGCACATCAACTATATCGGTCAGCATGAATCCATCGCGCAGTTTGCCACCATTCGCGATCGGGTGATTGTGGTGAACGGCGTATCGAAAGGGTATGCTATGACCGGATGGCGTATCGGCTGGATTGCAGCGCCTCAATGGATTGCTTCAGCCTGCAGCATGCTGCAGGGACAGTATACCTCCGGTCCGTCGTCCATCTCCCAGAAAGCGTCGGTAGCTGCCTACACCGGCGATCAGTCCTGTGTAAGCGAGATGAGGGTGGCTTTTGAGAGAAGGCGTAACCTCATTGTTTCACTGCTTGGTGAGATTCCTGGATTGAATGTGAATAATCCAATGGGGGCTTTTTATATTTTTCCCGAGTGTAAAAGTTATCTGGGAAAATCATATAACGGTAAAACCATAAATACAGCTACCGATGTGGCCATGTATCTGCTGGAAGAAGCACATGTGGCCTGTGTGGGGGGCGATGCTTTCGGTGCGCCTGGTTGTATTCGTCTCTCATATGCCACCTCCGATGAGAATATTGAGAAGGCCGTTGCACGCATAAAAGTTGCGTTGGAGAAATTGTCCTGATTTTCAATGGTTAATAAAAAGAAGCCCGATTTATTAATGAATCGGGCTTCTTTGGTGATGGGGGTATTTTATCAGAATATTGCTTCGATTACCACCGGGAAATGATCTGATGGAAATCGCCCATACAGCACTTCGTTCAATACGCCATATTTCCTGACGTTAACCTGCGGCGTCACCCAGATGTAATCGATGCGGCTTTCCATTGGGGCATCCGTGCGGAAAGAGTTGAAGGTGCCGGTTGTACCGTAAGGAGGTTCCTTGGTTACCAGATAGGAATCTCTCAACAGTCCCGACGCAGAGATAACCTGGATAGGCTCCGATTCGGGGGTGGCGTTGAAATCACCGGTCACAAATACCGGCATGTTACCCGCCATCTTTTTAATTTTTTCAATCAGCAACAGCGAAGAGTTTTTACGGGCTTCCTGCCCCTGGTGATCGTAATGCACGTTGAACACGTAAAACGCCATTCCCGATGACTTGTCACTGAATCGGGCCCAGGAGCAGATGCGGTTGCAGCAGGTCGCATCCCATCCCTTGCCCGGTACGTCCGGTGTTTCGGAGAACCAGAAATTGCCGCTTTGCTGCAAGTCAAACCGCTCCTTTTTGTAGATGATTGCCGAATGTTCCCCGGCATCTTTGCCGTCGTCGCGTCCTGCACCTGTGTAAGCATAGTTTTCCAGTTCAAGGATATCGTCCAGCTGATGTTTAAATCCTTCCTGGGTGCCAACGATATCCAGATCGTGAAAACGAATCAACCCTTTCACCATCTCTTTGCGATGGGGCCATGCATTTTCCCCGTCATTGGGAGTGTCCATTCTCAGATTAAATGTGGAGACACGCATCGGTACTTTTTGTTTGTTTTTTGCGGATAGCGGCATAGCGATAAGCAGTACCAGACAAATCCATGTGAATGTTGTTCTCATTATTGTTCCTGTTATTGTGTTGTTCTGTCTAATCCAAAAAGGGACTTTTTTAAAATCCGAAAGTACTTTTTTTTATCGGAACAGACAAGTGAAGTCGGTGTTTTCTCCCGATTGTCATTTCTCAATTTATTACTACCTTTGCATCTTAAATTTTGTATGGTATAAATTCATTGACAATGAGCAAAAAGTTCCCCGAATACAATCAGCTAAATCTTTCAGAAGTAAACAAAGAGATGTTGAAAGTGTGGGATGAAAAGGATATTTTCAGGAAAAGCCTGGAAATGCGCGAAGGGCATCCCCAATTTGTGTTTTACGAAGGCCCCCCCTCTGCCAACGGTATGCCGGGGATCCATCATGTGATTGCTCGATCTATCAAAGACATCTTCTGTCGCTACAAGACCATGAAAGGGTATCTGGTGAACCGGAAGGCCGGTTGGGACACGCACGGACTGCCTGTGGAGCTCGGCGTGGAAAAATCAATGGGCATTACCAAAGAAGATATCGGAAAAAAAATCACGGTGGAGGAATATAATGCTGCCTGCCGCACCGAAGTGATGAAATATACCCGTGAGTGGGAGGACCTCACCCGGAAAATGGGTTACTGGGTTGATATGAGTGATCCCTATGTCACCTACGACAATCGCTACATCGAAACGCTCTGGTATTTGCTCAAAGAGTTGTACAACAAAGATTATCTCTACAAGGGATATACCATACAACCCTATTCACCTGCTGCAGGAACGGGGTTAAGCACCCATGAGCTGAATCAGCCCGGATGTTACCGCGATGTGAAAGATACCACCTGTACGGCACAGTTTCTGATTAAGAACCCATTGCCGGCGTGGCAGGAATTTGGAGAACCCTTCTTCCTGGCCTGGACCACCACGCCCTGGACACTGCCTTCGAATGTATTACTGGCAGTAGGAAAGAATATCGATTATGTTGCAGTGCAAACTTATAACCCTTATACGGGGAAACCCGTGACGTTGGTGCTGGCCAAAAATCTGCTCGGATCTTACTTTTCGGAGAAGAACAGTGCATTGGCGCTTGCTAATTACAAACCCGGCGACAAGAATATCCCGTTCCGCGTGCTCGATAAGGTATGGAAGGGTTCTGAACTGGCCGGTATCGGCTATGAGCAGCTCATCCCCTGGGTGAAGGCGTCGGATAATGCATTTAAAGTGGTGACGGGTGATTTCGTAACCACGGAAGACGGTACGGGTATTGTACACATTGCTCCCACCTTTGGCGCGGATGATATGAAAGTGGGCAGGGAGAATGATGTGCCCGGTTTATTGCTTACCGACAAAGAAGGAAATCCACGCCCCATGGTGGACCTTACGGGCAAATTTTTCCGGCTCGAAGAACTCGACCCACTCTTTGTGCAGAACAACATGGATGCGGAGCGTTATAAAGAGTATGCGGGCCGCTATGTGAAAAACGAATACGACGATTCCCTCACTCAAGAGGATGCTACGCTTGACGTGGATCTGTCGGTAATGCTGAAACAACAGAACCGCGCCTTCCGCATTGAAAAACAGGTGCATACCTATCCCCACTGCTGGCGTACCGACAAGCCGGTACTGTACTACCCGCTCGATAGTTGGTTTATCCGTGCCACGGCTTCGCGCGATAAGATGATCGAGCTCAACAATACCATTAACTGGAAGCCCCAGTCCACCGGTACGGGCCGTTTTGGTAAGTGGCTCGAAAACCTGCAGGACTGGAACCTGAGCCGCAGTCGCTACTGGGGCACGCCACTGCCCATCTGGCGTACCGAAGATGGCAGAGAAGAGAAATGCATCGGCTCGGTGAAGGAGCTATATGAAGAGATGCAGAAGGCATTGGATGCCGGTGTGATGAAAGAACTCCCCTGGAAAGGGCTTGACCTGGGCGATTACGAGGAGCTGCAATATGATCAGTTTGACCTGCATCGGCCCTACGTGGACAATATCATACTGGTGTCCGAGAGCGGTAAGCCCATGACGCGTGAGTCTGACCTGATTGATGTCTGGTTCGACAGTGGTGCCATGCCCTTTGCCCAGGTTTTCTATCCCCATATTCCGGAAGAAGAGTTTCAGCAAGCGTTTCCCGCGGATTTCATTGCCGAAGGAGTAGATCAGACGCGTGGCTGGTTCTACACGCTGCATGCCATCGCTTCCATGGTGAAAGGGAGCGTGGCGTTCAAAAACGTGGTTTCCAACGGGCTGGTGCTCGACAAGAATGGCAACAAGATGTCTAAACGTCTGGGAAATGCGGTGGATCCATTTGAGACCATCGAGAAGCATGGCTCCGACCCGCTTCGCTGGTATATGATCACCAACGCGGCGCCCTGGGACAACCTCAAATTCGACATAGATGGTGTGGAAGAGGCGCGCCGAAAATTTTTCGGTACGCTCTACAATACCTACTCCTTCTTTGTCTTGTATGCCAACGTGGACGATTACCACGATCAGTATCCGCAGATACCGATCGAAAAGAGACCCGAGATCGATCGCTGGATCATCTCGCTGCTTAACTCTCTCGTGATGGAGGTTGATCAGGGTTATGAGAATTATGAACCGACCAAAGCGGGACGTGTGATAGCCGACTTTGTAAACGACAACCTCAGCAACTGGTACGTTCGTCTGAACAGGAAACGTTTCTGGGGAGGCGAGATGACCGATGACAAACTGTCGGCTTACCAGACACTGTATCAGTGCCTGGTGACGGTAGCAAAGCTGATGGCCCCCATCGCTCCGTTTTATGCAGATAAGTTGTTCCTCGATCTGATCTCCGTTACAACCAGTGAACAACCTGAGTCGGTTCATCTGGCCGACTTCCCTGTGGCCGATGGGGATCGCATCGACCGTCCGCTCGAAGAGCAGATGTATCTGGCACAAACTGCCTCCTCCATTGTACTGGCATTGCGCCGCAAAGTGAATATCAAAGTACGTCAGCCTCTTTCCCGGATTATGATTCCGGTGGTTGACGAAGAACAGAAGCTAAATATCTCTTCCGTAGAGTCGCTTATACTCAACGAGGTGAACGTGAAAGAACTGCATTTCGTGGATTCCGCCAGTGAGATGCTGGTGAAACGGGTGAAGCCCGATTTCAAGAAACTGGGACCAAGATACGGGAAGATCATGAAGCAATTGGCGCAGCGCATCCAGGAGATGGACCAACGCCAGATCAATGACCTGGAAAAAAACGGATCTCTCCTGCTGATTGTCGACGGACAAGATGCCGTGATTACGTCAGACGATGTGGAGATCATCTCGGAAGATATACCGGGCTGGCTTGTGGGCAACGAGGGGAGGCTGACCGTGGCGCTCGATGTGACCATCACCGGAGAGCTCGAAAAAGAGGGTATTGCCCGTGAGCTGGTGAACAGGATTCAGAATCTGCGTAAAGCAAAGGATTTTGAAATCACAGACCGCATCACCGTCCGTGTTTCATCGCATCCTGCCTTTGATGAAGCCATCACGGCTTATGGCGGTTACATTCGGAATCAGGTGCTGGCCGATGAGATTGCTATTGCCGCGGAACAGTTTGAAGATCAAATAGAAATAGATGATCAGACATTGACTGTCAGCATCCTGAAAAACAGTTGAGAATTATTTGTTTTATGTGTATCTTTGCGGAGGCATACAAACGTGAACAAACTTTTTATAATCCCGGTTGTTGTACATGAACTCTGATTCCAACAAGAGACACAGCCAATAAACATACATTTTTATTATGAGTGAAAAGACAAGATATTCAGACGAGGAACTGGAAGAATTCCGGGGAATAATCAATGAGAAGTTGCAGGTAGCCCGTCAGGAGTATGACAATTATCGTGCTGCCGTTACCAACACCGACGGTAATGACACCATTGATACATCTCCTACCTACAAGGTACTTGAGGAAGGTGCTTCCACGCTCTCAAAGGAGGAAGCAGGGAGGTTGGCTCAACGTCAGATGAAGTTCATTCAGAACTTACAGGCTGCACTGGTACGCATTGAGAACGGGACATATGGCATTTGTCGCGAAACAGGCAAGCTGATCCCGAAGGAACGTCTGCGTGCCGTGCCTCATGCTACATTGAGCATTGAGGCTAAATCGGCCAAGAAAAAGTAACTACTGACGGATGAAGAAAAGTTCATACAAGGCCTGGATGGCCGCGGCAGTTGTTCTTCTGGTTCTGCTTGTTGATCAGCTTTCCAAGATATGGGTGAAGACCCACATGGGATTGTATGATGCCATACCGGTTACCGATTGGTTCAGGATTTATTTCGTGGAGAACAACGGGATGGCTTTCGGTATCGAAGCAGGAGGAAAACTCTTTCTGTCACTTTTTCGTATTGTCGCAGTTGTGCTGATCATCCTCTACATCAGGAGGCTGGTAAAAGAGGGCTATAAAACCGGATTCATCGTGTGTGTCACACTCGTCCTGGCAGGTGCGTCGGGGAATATCATCGACAGCATCTTCTATGGTGCTATTTTCGAAGCCAGTTATCCGGGTCATGTGGCTTCTCTGGTGCCATGGGGCGAAGGTTATTCGTCGTTCCTTCATGGTAAAGTCGTGGACATGCTATACTTTCCGTTGTTCAGCGGTACCTGGCCCGACTGGGTGCCGATGGTAGGCGGGGATGAGTTTCTCTTCTTTCGCTTTATCTTTAATATTGCCGATTCAGCAATTACCGTGGGAGTGATCCTGATTTTGCTGTTTTACAGAAGAACGTTGTCCTATTCGTTGTTGTCGAAAACAGAACGGGAAAAAATAGACAAAGAAAAACAGGAAAAGGAAAGTGAAATCTAATCTTGCTTCATATCTGTGCCTTTTCATCGTGGTTGTATCGACCTTCTCCTGTCAGAACCGACCGAAGGAAGTTTTGAACAGGAAACAGATGGAACGGGTACTATATGATGTGTATGTTGCCGAAGCAATCATGGAGAATGATTATCAACATTTCAGCACACCCGAAAAAAAAGAGGCATACATCAATGAAGTCTTTCGTGCACATCACATTACCCAGGCTCAATGGGATACATCCTTATCGTGGTATTCCGACCGGATAGATTTGTATCTGAAGATGAATGATTCGGTAAAGGTAAAGCTGCAGCGGGCACGCATCGACATCGATGCCCGCATTGCCGCACAACAGTCACAACAATATACAGATCCCTCTCTTTTTCAACCTTCCTATATCCCACGCACATTTTCTTTTTCCATGCCTTCACTGAGAAGCGGATTCCGGTTTCAACTGGATTCGACCGATATCAGAGAGAAGATACCCGACGATCATTTCTCTTTTACATTTAGTGTGATCGGTATACCGCCGGCGTATCATCCACGTTTTTCCTCTCTTCTTGCGTTACATTACGCCGACACAACCCTTTATCAGCAGCTCGATATCACCGAAAACAAAACATATAGCATGGCTGCTTCGAAATTTATCGAAAATGATACGCTTTCACAAATTCAGGGTTTCCTGCATCTGCAGGATACCATCATCGGGTCACACCTCAGACTTTATAATATATTTCTTGGGAACAAAGATCTTACACTGGATACCGTTCTGCAATTTCAGGATAATTCGGGTGAGCGTGAGCAATTTTTGTTGAAAAAACGCATCAGAATGGACGATAATGACTCTTTATAGAGAAAAGCTATTTGCCATTGAGACATTCTTTTTGGTATAATTTACTATATTTGCGAATCGGTAATATTTGCCGGAGATATTTTTTAACATTTAATTTGTCATTATAAAGCATCAGATGGAAAAAAAAAGAGTGTATACCTTTGGCAACGGCGCTGCAGAAGGCCGTGCCGATATGAAAAACCTGCTGGGCGGCAAGGGGGCGAACCTGGCTGAAATGAATCTGATCGGTGTTCCTGTTCCTCCCGGTTTCACAATCACCACGGAGGTCTGTACGGAATACAATGAATTAGGCAGAGATTACGTGATCGGCCTCCTGAAAGAAGAGGTGGAAAATGCTGTTTCCCGTATCGAAGAGTTGACGGGAACCCAATTCGGAGACAAGGATAATCCCTGTTTGGTGTCTGTTCGTTCAGGTGCACGGGTATCTATGCCGGGTATGATGGATACGGTATTAAATCTCGGCCTGAATGACAATGCCGTGGAAGGAATTGCGAAGAAATCGGGCAATGAACGTTTCGCCTGGGATTCTTATCGCCGTTTCGTACAGATGTATGGTGATGTGGTGCTTGGCATGAAGCCGCAAAGCAAGGAAGACATCGATCCTTTCGAGGAGATCATGGATGAATTGAAAGAATTGAAAGGCATTGAACTGGATACGGATCTCACGACGGAAGATCTGAAAGAGCTGGTAACAAGATTCAAAGCGGCTGTAAAGAAAAATACCGGAAATGATTTTCCTGTAAACCCGTGGGATCAGCTCTGGGGAGCCGTGTGTGCTGTGTTCGACAGCTGGATGAATGAACGTGCCATACTTTACCGGAAGATGAACAATTTCCCCGAAGAGTGGGGTACTGCGGTGAATGTGCAAGCCATGGTATACGGAAACATGGGTAAGACCTCCGGTACCGGTGTTGCCTTCACCCGTGATGCTGCCACCGGAGAAGATATCTTTAATGGTGAGTATTTGATTGATGCCCAGGGTGAAGATGTGGTTGCCGGTGTGCGTACTCCCCAGCAAATTACCCTCGAGGGTTCCCGTCGTTGGGCGAAGATGCAGGGAATATCGGAAGAAGAACGCTCGGCCAAATATCCTTCTCTCGAAGAAGCACTTCCTGAATGTGCAAAAGAGTTGATTGCAGTACAGCAAAAACTGGAAGACTATTTCAAGGATATGCAGGATCTGGAGTTTACCATTCAGGATGGAAAGCTCTGGCTGTTGCAGACGCGCAGCGGGAAACGTACTGGTGCTGCCATGGTGAAAATAGCCATAGATATGTTCCATCAGGGATATATCGATGAAAAAACCGTTTTGAGGCGGTGTGATCCCGAGAAACTCGATGAGTTGCTGCACCCTGTATTTGATAAAAAGGCGATAGCCGTTGCAAAATCTATTACACACGGGTTGCCTGCTTCTCCCGGAGCTGCAACCGGTCAGATTGTTTTTCACGCCGATGAGGCAGAGCAATGGCACAAAGAAGGCAGGAAAGTGATCCTCTGCCGTATTGAGACCTCTCCCGAGGATTTGCGCGGCATGGCCAGCGCGCAGGGAATTCTGACTGCCCGCGGAGGGATGACCTCACATGCGGCAGTGGTGGCACGTGGTATGGGTAAATGCTGTGTGTCGGCAGCCAACAACGTGATCATCGATTATAAATCACGCTCAATGAGCATCAATGGCAGAGAGCTGAAAGAGGGAGACTGGATCTCGCTGGATGGCTCTACCGGATATGTGTATGAGGGAAGAATACAGACACAGGACGCCGAACTCGACGCCAACTTTACCGAATTGATGACCCTGGCCGAAAAGTATACCCGTATGGATGTAAGGACAAATGCCGATACACCGCATGATGCACTGGTAGCCCGCAATTTCGGTGCGAAAGGGATCGGATTGTGTCGTACTGAACATATGTTCTTTGAAGAAGACAAGATTGTCCCCATGCGTGAGATGATCCTCGCCAAAGATGAAGAAGGACGGCGTAAAGCGTTGGAAAAGCTGCTTCCCTTGCAGAAAAAAGACTTCAACGGCATTTTCAGGGCAATGGATGGTTATGCAGTCACCATTCGTCTGCTCGACCCGCCCTTGCACGAATTTGTACCCCACGATGAGAAGGGGCAGATGGAGATGGCAAAGGTGATGGGCATTTCTTACAAAGATATCCATGATCGTGTGGAAGGACTCATGGAGTCCAACCCGATGCTGGGTTTACGTGGCTGCCGTCTTGGTAATTTATATCCTGAAATCACGGAAATGCAGACCAGGGCCATCATGGAGGCTGCCATTGAACTGAAAAAAGAGGGTGCGAAAGTTATCCCCGAGATCATGGTACCCCTCACCGGTATTGTGTACGAGTTTACCGCGCAGAAAGAGATCATTGAAAAGACCATTCAACAGGTGTTTGCAGAAAAGAGTGATTCGGTTGAATACAAGATCGGGACAATGATTGAAATTCCGCGTGCCGCACTCACGGCGCACAAGATTGCCAAAGAAGCCGACTTCTTCTCTTTCGGAACCAACGACCTGACACAGATGACCTTTGGTTACAGTCGCGACGATGTAGCCAAGTTCCTGCCGATGTATCTCGATAAGGGTATCCTCAAACAGGATCCTTTCGCGGTGCTCGACCAGAACGGAGTGGGACAGCTTGTGCGTATGGCGGTACAGAAAGGACGTGAAGTGAAGCCTTCGCTGAAATGTGGTATCTGCGGCGAGCATGGCGGCGAACCTTCATCGGTGAAGTTCTGCCACACCGTAGGATTGAATTATGTTTCCTGTTCTCCTTTCCGAGTGCCCATCGCCCGTTTGGCTGCTGCACAGGCTGCGATAGAAGGATAAACAAAAAAAATAAATAATATCTGCAGGGGTATCACGTGTGGTATCCCTGCATTTTTTTGACCATTGGTCATGCGATATTTTTCCTACCTTTGTGTTTACTAACAAACAGGGGAAATGAACCATCGTCGTTACTTCGGCTTAGAGAGAAACATCTTTTTTACGGGGCTTACCAGCTTTTTTACTGACACATCATCCAAAATGGTGTATAGTGTCATGCCACTCTTTCTCCTGTCTATAGGCGCATCAAAAACACAAATATCCCTGATTGAAGGCATCGCCGAGAGTACCGCCTCCCTGATGAAAGCTGTCTCTGGGTTCTGGAGCGATAAGATTGGCAAGAATAAACCTTTTATGATCATTGGTTATGCTGCTACCGCACTGGTTACACCCTTATATGCGCATGTGGTGCATCCTGTACAGGTGCTCGTTTACCGGTTTTTAGAAAGAGTGGGTAAAGGTATTCGTACAGCGCCGCGGGACAGCCTGATCGCTGCATCGGTACAAAAGAATGAAACCGGCAAGAGCTTCGGTTTTCACAAAGCAATGGATAACAGTGGCGCCATCATTGGCCCTCTTATTGCTGCTATCATTCTGTATGCAGTGCCTGTTGAAAACCCGTTATTAGGCTATCGGATCATTTTTTGGATCGCTGCCATCCCGGCAGTTATGGGCGTGCTCACTGTCATCTTTCTGGTAAAAGAGTCTAAAAAGACGGAAGTGCCGGCCAGATCCAGAATCTCATTGAGACGACTGCCACCCGATTTTTACTTCTTCCTGATCATTATCGCAATCTTCACATTGGGCAATTCTACCGACGCATTGTTAATCGTGAGAACGAGCGAGACCGGAATCAGTCAGTCCATGATCCCATTCATTTATATGCTGTTCAACATGGTTTCGGTTGTGCTGGCTATCCCAATTGGAAAACTGTCTGACCGTGTGGGCAGGGGAAAGCTTATCACGCTGGGCTTTTTGCTCTATTCGTTCGTTTATTTCCTTTTCGGCTCATTGAATGATATCGGCATCTATATAGGCCTGTTCATGCTCTATGGAGTCTACAGCGCGCTTACCGATACCTGCCAGAAGTCGCTCGTATCTGATTTAATCGCAAAAGAGATGAAAGGTACCGGTTTTGGGCTCTATCACGCCGTGCTTGGCATCATGCTGCTGCCGGCCAGCATCATTGCAGGATATCTCTACGATCATGTGAGTGCCGGGTCGCCTTTTTACTTCGGAAGTCTGATGTCTTTCATCGCAGCGGTATTGATGGCAATATTTCTATTTGTCAACAAGAAAAAAAAGAATGGCCCGACGATTCAATCTGAAATGCAGCTTTATCGCCCTCTATAACTACTTTTAACCATCAAACCATTTGGCTGCTAATGGGATTATCATTACTTTTACATCTGTTATTCTACATGGACTGGCCATAAAAAGAGCAATAAAGTAGATCCGTGTATTTAATATAATCAGCGATGTGATGATTTAATAAACAAATCGTTAAATCAGTAAATCAATTAATATGAAGTGTCCTGTAAAGATATTGTTCTTTCTTATGGCATTGTCAATGGCTTCCAGTCTTGTGGCCCAAAACAATGTAATTGACGAGATCGTGTGGGTCGTGGGCGACGAAGCCATCCTGAAATCGGAGGTGGAAGAGTATCGCAAAGAAATTCTGATGCAAAACCAGCGCATCGAAGGAGACCCTTATTGTTTTATTCCCGAGCAGCTGGCCATCAGGAAACTTTTTCTGGACCAGGCTAAGCTGGACAGTATCGAAGTGCAGGAGTCCAACGTGAACCGCACACTCGAGTATCTGGTCAATGAATACATTGCTTCCACCGGCTCCGTGGAACGCCTCGAAGAATATTACGGAAAAAGCATGGCCGGCATTCGGGAAGATCTGCGGGAACAGATACGCGAACAGCAGCTTGTGGAAGGTGTGCAACAGAAACATTTTGGAAATATACAACTAACACCTTCAGAAATAAGGAAATATTACAACAGTCTTCCACAGGACAGTCTTCCGTTTATTCCCACCACGTTGGAAGTGCAGATCATCACGGTGGAGCCAAAAGTTCCCCTGCAGGAGATTGACAAGGTGAAGGAGCGGCTGCGTGAATATACCGATCAGATAAACAGTGGTGAAAGAGAGTTTTCCACACTGGCACTGCTGCATTCAGAAGATCCTTCTGCCATGAAAGGGGGTGAGCTGGGATTTATGACCCGTTCGCAGCTGGTTCCCGAGTTTGCGAATGTGGCTTTTGCCCTGAGCAACCCAAAAAAGGTGTCGAACGTGGTAGAATCAGAATATGGGTTTCACATCATTCAACTGATTGAACGGCGTGGAGACATGGGTAATTTCCGGCATATCCTGCTGAAACCCAGGATTCCCCAGGAATCGCTTGATACGGCACTGGTGCGGCTCGATTCGATACGCAGTGGCATTACGCTGAAGAAGATTACGTTTGATGAGGCAGCTACCTTCCTTTCTGCCGATAAAGACACACGCAACAACAAGGGTATCATGGTAAACAATACCCGTGGCTCCGCCAATGCGGGGACGCCGCGTTTTGCGCTGAATGAACTGAATCAGGACATTGCAAAAATTGTCGGTGAGATGAAAGAAGGCGAGGTGTCAAAACCTTTTATCATGCTCAACGAAAAAGGACGACAGGTGGCGGCTGTGGTGAAGATCTCCGCACGCAACGAAGGACATAAGGCCAATATCAACAACGACTACCAGATCATTAAACAAATGGCGGAAGGTGCCAGGCAGCAGAGGCTGGTAGACGAGTGGCTTCAGGCAAAGATCAACAAGACCTATGTGCGTATTGACCCTGCCTGGCAGGGGTGCGAACTCAAATATAAAGGATGGCAAAAATAACCCTTTTCCTGTTATTTCTTTTAGCCCAGGCACAACAACCTCCTGCAGGATTTTCTTCGACAGGGTCTGACGACCAGATTATTGAACTGAAGCAGGCAGATCTGTGGAGCAAAAGAAGCGGTTTTGATGCTGAAATCCTGACCGGCAACGTTGTTTTTTTTCATGAAGGAGCTTTTATGTATTGCGACAGTGCATACCTGTATCAGAAGACCAATACATTTGAAGCTTTCAGTAATGTGAGGATGGAACAGGGTGACACCATCTTCGTTTACGGCGACTACCTCCACTATGACGGAAATACCCGTCTGGCCAGGCTGCGGGATAACATCCGCATGGAGGACCGTACGGCCACACTTTTTACCGACAGTCTCGATTACGACAGGGTAGCAAATCTCGGTTACTATTTCGAGGGAGGGATGCTGGTGGATGAAGAGAACGAACTGACGTCATTCTGGGGACAGTACAGCCCCGATACCAAACAGGCATTGTTCAGCGATAGCGTAAAACTGATTAACGAGGATTACATTATCTATTCAGATACTTTGAAATACAATACCGAATCAAAATATGCCGATATCCTGGGTCCTTCTCGTATTGTGTCAGACAGCGGTTACGTGCATACCAGTAAAGGGTGGTATAATACGGTGACCGAAGATTCCCATCTTTTGGACCGCTCGGAGGTATACAGCAATGACGGCACCAAGGTTCTTATCGGCGACACCATTTTTTACAACCGTCAAACAGGCGTGGGGGAGGTTTTTGGCAACATGTTCCTTGAGGATAAAGAACGAAAAGCCATTCTGCAGGGAAATTATGGATTTTATAACGAAAAAACCGAATATGGGCTTGCCACCGATTCGGCTTTTGCCATCGACTATTCGCAGCAGGAGAGCATGTATGTGCATGGCGACACGCTGGTGATGATCACCGATTCCGTGCATCGCGATATCAAAGCCTATTACGAGGTGCGTTTTTTTCGGGCCGATCTGCAGGGAGTGTGTGACTCATTGCATTATAGTTCACGCGATTCCATGGTTTACATGATCGGTGATCCGGTAGTCTGGAATGAGAATAATCAGATTTTAGGAAATCAGATCAACGTTTATCTGAATGACTCAACCATAGAGAAGGCAATCGTGAAGGATTATGCACTGGCTATTCAGGACAGATTGGATCAGCAGCGGTATAATCAGCTCAGTGGCCGCGATATGACGGCTTTCTTTCGCAATGGAGACATCTATCATGTACTGGTGGAAGGCAATGCCGAGTCGCTTTACTACCTTACGGAAAAAGACAGCACCATTATCGGGCTGAACAAAACGGAAAGCGCTTATCTCTCCATGGATATAGAGAATGAACAGATCAAACGGTTAAAACTGTGGTCGTCTACCACCGCCGTAACAACTCCTTTGCCTCAGCTGAAGCCGGAGGATTCGCGTTTAAAAGGTTTCGTTTGGCTCGATTACTTGCGCCCCGCCGGACCCAAAGATATTTTCCGAGGCAACGAACGACGTAGTTCGGAAGGTCTGGAGCAACGGCAACAACGGTTCCAGAGAGAGGATATCACATTGTAGAAATACCGTTTTGTTTCTCTGAGTGGAATTCTCTATTTTTGCAACAACAACATTCTTTTTACTTATGGGCACTTTTTTTTTCTACAATAACCGAAAGCCGCGTAAATTCAATTATACGCACATCCTTCATGATCCGGAGGAAGATGCACGCAAGGACAGACTGCATAGCCGGATCGAATCAATAAAAAAAGAGATGGGTGTACTTCCCGAACTCCCGCAGGAAAATGTACCGGAACGGAAAGACTTTAAAGCGGAATTTGTCGCGCAAACCAGTCATCTGAAGAAAAGGAAATCGAGGGAGACAACCGGAGAACGTACTTTTTTCACCAATAATGGGTTGTTAATTATCATATTAATCATTCTTTTTGCCATTTTCTTTTTCTGGTTTTTGCGATAGCAATCATCATTTACATTTATGCCAGATATCATACATCTACTTCCGGATTCCATTGCCAACCAGATTGCAGCGGGTGAGGTGATCCAGCGACCGGCGTCGGTGGTAAAAGAGCTGGTGGAGAACGCACTGGATGCTGGTGCAACGCACATCCGAATATGCATCAAAGATGCAGGTCGTACCCTCATTCAGGTGATAGATGATGGAAAAGGGATGTCGGGTACCGACGTGCGGATGGCCTTCGAGCGCCATGCAACGTCAAAAATAAAACAGGCAGATGATCTTTTCTCTCTCACCACCATGGGTTTCCGGGGTGAGGCGCTCCCTTCCATTGCTGCCATTTCACAGGTGGAGGTGAAGAGTAGACGAGAAGAAGACGAACTGGGCACGTTGATCGTGATAAACGGCTCGAGACTAGAAAAGCAGGAACTCATTTCCTGCGCTGCCGGGACCTCCATAGCGGTGAAGAATATCTTTTTCAATGTTCCTGCACGACGAAAATTCCTGAAGTCGAACGAAACCGAAAGACGCAATATATTCTCAGAAATTGAACGCATTGTGCTGGTGAATCCGCACATTGAGTTTACCCTCATCGAGAATGATCTCGAAACGCTTCATCTGCCGGTAACGGGCTTAAAGCAACGTATCGTGCAATTGGAAGGAAAGGGTGCCACGCACCAGCTCCTCGAAATAGAAGAAACAACCACGCTCGGTAAGATTTACGGATATGTGACACGTCCTGAGTTTGCCAAAAAAGGGAGAGTAAACCAATTTTTTTTCGTGAATAACCGTTTTATCCGTCACCCATACTTTCACAGGGCGGTGATGACCGCTTTTGAACCGTTGATTGCTGCGAATGAAAAGCCGGAATATTATATCTATCTTCAGACTGATCCCGCTACAATTGATGTCAATATCCATCCCACGAAGACAGAAGTAAAGTTTGAGCACGAACAGGCACTCTGGCAGATACTGATGGTCACCATTAAAGAGTCGTTGGGTAAATTTAACGCCATTCCCAGTATCGATTTTGATACCGAGGATGCACCGGAGATCCCCATTTACGACCCTTCGCGTCATACACCCATGCCGCGGGTAAATATCAATTCGGGTTACAACCCTTTTCACAATCCCCATCCGGAGAGACAATCTTCTTCACTTCCCGCATTTGGATGGGAACAGCTCTACCAGGGGTTCGAAAAGGAGAAGCAACCATTTTCCGAAGCGGATGGCGACGGACAGGGGAGCTTTTTTACGACTGCCGGAACAAATCAGGATCATCCGGAAACGGAACTTTATCCCGAGCACTATCAGTATAAGCAAAAATATATTCTTACTTCCGTCAAGTCGGGTCTGATGATCATTGATCAGCACAAAGCGCATATACGCATTCTTTTTGATAAGTATCTTGAACAAATAAGAGACAGAAAAGGTGTGACGCAGCGTGTATTATTTCCCGAAATACTCGAGTTGTCGGCAGCCGAAACGGCTACACTGCCTTCCCTCATGAATGACCTGGAGGCATTGGGCTTCGAATTGAGTCCGCTGGGTAATTATACCTTCGCTGTTCAAGGCGTTCCTTCTGAAATTGACAATGTGGATGCTTCGCTTTTGATACGTACAATTATTGGGAAAAGCATGGAAGCTGAAAGTGACGTGAAGGCAGAAATACAGGAAGCCATGGCACTCTCTTTTGCCGGTATGACAGCCATTCCTTACGGGAGAATACTAACGTCGGAAGAGATGTTACTAACCGTCAGTCAGCTTTTTGCGACCAAAACACCCACTTATACGCCTGACGGGCAAAAAATTGTCAGTCTGATTTCAGATGCAGACCTGGAAAAGAAAATGCATTAATTTATTTCACCTTTTAATACAAACACTATGAAGTATGCTTATTGTGGTAACAGTGGATTACAGCTACCCAGAATGTCGTTGGGCCTGTGGCATAATTTTGGGTTTATCAACGACTACGAAATGGCCCGGGAGATGATTCTTCATGCTTTCGAAATGGGCATCACCCATTTTGATCTGGCGAACAATTACGGTCCCCCTCCCGGATCGGCAGAGATCAATTTCGGTAAAATACTGAAAGAGAACCTTGCCTCTCATCGCGACGAGATGATTATTTCTTCCAAGGCAGGCCATCTGATGTGGGAGGGTCCCTATGGCGACGGCTCATCAAGAAAATGCCTGATGGCAAGCATCAATCAGAGTCTGAGGCGCACGGGGCTCGAATATTTCGACATCTTCTACACCCATCGGTATGATCCGAATACTCCGGTTGAAGAGACCATGCAGGCTTTGGTAGATATTGTCCGTCAGGGTAAGGCACTCTATATCGGGATTTCTAAATATCCTCCTATGCAGGCCCGCATTGCGATGAATTACCTGAAAGAGCGGGATGTTCCCTGTCTGATCTTTCAGGATAAGTACAGCATGTTTAATCGCAAGCCCGAAGAAGAGATCCTGGATATTACCGCCGGGCAGGGATCGGGATTCATCGCCTTTTCGCCTTTGGCACAGGGTGTGCTTACCAACAAGTATCTCAATGGCATTCCTGCTTCTTCCCGCGCTGCAGAGCCTGACGGATTCCTGCGGGAGGAGCAGGTTACCGTGGCACTTGTGGAGAAAGTGAAAAAGCTTCATATCCTTGCCGGAGAGCGTGGACAGACAATGGCCGGGATGGCATTGGCCTGGGCGCTGAGAGATGAGAGAGTGACCTCGCTGATTGTAGGAGCACGCAATACCGACCAGCTGGACGACAGTCTGAAGGCCCTGCAGAATCTCACGTTCACACAGGAAGAACTGGCTCGGATCGATCATATTCTCGACGGAGCCACGTTGTAGTGTCCAGTATTGTAATCTCTGTTTTATTTTTTTCGGATGAGACGACCGGTTGTAGTCTTTTTGTTGCTCCTGCTTCTTTGCACCGCCTGTGTGGATGAAACCGAAAGGTTTACCATTCCTTTTGCTCCGGTGAATTTTGAAGTGCACCTGACCAGTTACGACGTGGAATTACGAAATCCGATGTCGTTTAAGATCTTTACCGATGCTGAACGTCGGCGCGATACGGACCGCTTTGGTTATGCCGGCCTGCTGGTGGTTGCCGATATGACCGGAAACACGCTGTATGCCTACGATCTTTGCTGTCCCTATGAGGACAACAAAAGCATCAGAGTAGTTCAGGGCGGTAATGGAAAGGCGGAATGTCCCTCGTGTGGTTCCGTTTTTGTGACCATGCATGGTCGGGGCAACGTGGTGGAGGGCCCCGCATCCCAGTCGTTGCAAAGTTACCGGGTCTTCCCGCTTTATCAGGATACCTACCGGATCGGCAATTAAACGATGTGTAGCCGGTTTGCATCATTCAACAGGAAAATGCAGTCATTTCGCAAAATTAATCCGAATTCCTTTGAAAAGCGGAGAAACATTTTTACATTTGCAGTCGCAAAAAATGGAAGAGGTGTTATATTGCGGAAGTAGCTCAGTTGGTAGAGCACGACCTTGCCCCAAAAAGGAAATGGAAGCGACCTTGGCAAGGTGAAAAGTAAAAGCGCACACAGAGGTGTGTAAAAGGTGTTATATTGCGGAAGTAGCTC
>DFYK01000134.1:30196-42469 GCA_002383605.1 Proteiniphilum sp. UBA4084
GCTCGGATGGTGGAATGGTAGACACGCAAGACTTAAAATCTTGTGACCATAGCGGTTGTGCGGGTTCAAGTCCCGCTCCGAGTACAAGTAACTTCTAATCCCGGTAGTATTTCAACTATCGGGATTATCTTTTTCTTTCACCTTTGAGATTACTTTCAACCAGAGATATCCCACGATCATGGACAGGGTTGAAGCAATCAATACGGAGAGCTTGGCAATGTCGCGCAACATTTCGTCGTCCGGGAAAGCGAGTATCGATACAAAGATAGACATGGTGAAACCAATGCCCGCCAGGATACCTACACCGATGAACTGAAGCAAGTTTACGCTCTCACCCAGCCTGACAAGCCTGAATTTGGTCATCAGGTAGACGGCAATGGTTATACCAAGCGGTTTTCCGACAAAAAGTCCCAGAATGATGCCGATAGACAATGGAGAGCTGAGACCGGTAATGGCAGCCGAAGAAATGACAATACTCGTATTTGCTAATGCAAAAATAGGGATTACGATGAAATTGACCGGAAAGGTGAGTTTCCGCTCAAAGGTACCCAGTTTTTGTGTGGGAAGTAAAAAAGCAAGAATCACACCGGCAAAAGAGGCGTGAATTCCCGACCTGTACATGCTGTACCACATGCCGAGTCCCAGTAGGATCATGAGGAAGGTGCCCATTTTATTTTGCAAGTGGCGGTTCACAATGAAAATTGCAACACCCAGCAGCGCGACTGCCACGAGCCAGACAATATGTAGGGCCGATCCGTAAAATAGGGCAATGATGAGAATGGCACAAAGGTCGTCGATGATGGCGAGTGCCGTTAAAAAAACTTTCATGGCGTGAGGGACTGCTTTGCCCAGCAGACTGATGATTCCCAGTGTAAAGGCAATATCTGTAGCTGAGGGAATAGCCCAGCCGCGTGAATAAACAGTACCCCCAGTGAAAAGGATGAAAATCAAAGCCGGTACGGCTACGCCGAAAAGCGCAGAGACAGCTGGGAACATCATCCTACGGGGGGAAGAGAGCTCTCCCGATGTGGCTTCCCGCTTGATGTCGATGGCCACATAAAAAAAGAATAACGACATCAAGGCATCATTGATAAAGTGCACAATGGTGTGAGGCAGATGCAACTGATGAAATCCGGGGATTACCGTTTCCCAAAAATTGGCGTAACGTGCCCCGGTTGCTTCCATGTTGGTCAGTAGGAGCGATACGACTGTGCATAAAATCAGGAGGACTCCTAAAGATCTAGTGTCGTGAATAATCCTTTGGAATACAGATACAGATGGCTGTATAGATGATTGGTGTGAACTCATCGATATAAAATAGCTGTGTTAGTAATTTGAAAATAATGTAATTAATACAACAGAAAACTGAAATCATCTTCGTTGGACAATTCCAGGGGTTCCTGCCCGTATCGGAAGATGCGGGCTTTGTGGTTCCCCATCAGTACCAGTTCCTTTCCTTCGAGCAGTAGCATGGTGCCTTCGCGCAAGCCGACCACATATACCTCCCTGTTTACCTCTATAAATTCCTGTATACGTGCCTCCCTTGTTTCACCGCCGTGATTTGCCGGATTGTCGTCCAGATAGTGCGGATTTATCTGGAAGGGGACCAGTTTCAGTGTCTTGAATTTTTCCGGTTGCACAATGGGCATATCATTTGTCGTCCTCAGTGTGGGGCAGGCAATATTGGAGCCTGCACTCCACCCAATGTAAGGAGTCCCTTTTTTAACTTTTTTGCGGATGACCTTCATCAGTCCTTTTTCCTGGAGCATTTTTACCAGTTGCCAGGTATTGCCGCCTCCCACAACAATGGCATCGGCATTCTCGATGGCTTCCACAGGGTTGATAAAACGGTGGATGCTGGTGACATGATGCCCCATCTCGGCAAAACGGGTATTTACCTTTTCTTCATATGCTTCGTATGAAAAAGTGACGGCTGCGTAGGGGATAAAAATGGCATTCTTTGCTTTTTCTCCCAGAAAATCCCTGATATAATTTTGGGGATATTCCAGATAACCTTCTCCCGGATTGGTGGAATTACTGATCAATAAGAGTCTCATCGCAAGAGTTTTTGTTTGATGGGACAAATATAACGAAAAATAGGCTAAAAATAAGTTTATTCAACCCGAATAGCGTAAATTTGCGACCAAAAAAGAGTGGAAGAAGAATCTACAGATGTTATTTTGCGGCAAATACGCACCGATCTGCGACTCTCAATGGATGGCATAGTTGCCGCAAGCATGCGGGCGAAAGGGATGGGTTACCGGATGAATTTTGGTGTAACGATACCCCGGCTCAAGGAAATTTCCCAGAAATACAGACCGGATAAAACGCTGGCGGAAATTCTTTGGAAAGAGAATGTGCGGGAGCTGAAGATCCTGGCAACCATGCTCTATCCTGCCGATGGCATGACGAAAGAGACGGCCGAGAGGTGGGGCGCCGGAATCGGCAACCAGGAGATCAGGGAGCAGGGATGCAGAAATCTTTTTCAGGGAGTCGCTTTTGCCGATCAATTGGTTGACGGATGGGCTAAGAGTGAAGATGAGATGATGCGCACGACCGGTTACTGGCTTTTCGCCAGGCTCTGCATTATTCGCTCTGAAGTTGCTGCACGTGTATCCCAACCGTTATTGTTAGAACATGCTGTAAATGATTTAAAGAGCGAATCCCTTCTGTTGCGTCAATCGGCACTGAACGCGTTGAAGTATCTGGGCAGGTTGTCGAAGGAACATGCCACAGAAGTGTTGCACCGTGTAGAGTTGCTGGAGGGGATCAATGAGATCTCAAAGTCAGAGATGCTTGACTTGTTGCGATTTGAGTTTGGGTTCGAAAATTAGTCCTTGAAGTTTTTCTTGATGAAAAACATTGACAGCAGCATATTCAGGATGAGAAAGCCACCCATACCCGCCAAAAAAACTCCTTTCCACTGAGGAAACAGAATCAGGGCGGCAACGGAGGCTGCGGTAATGGCTCCAATGATTACCCACAGAACCGTTAGTATTGTTTTTCTTTTTGCCATTTTTGTTTATTTATTTATTGGTCTCTCTTTTGAGCCAGTTGGTGATATCGGAAAGTACTTCCGGAGAGATTGTTTGACTGATTTTGCCATATTCATCTACTCTACCTGTTACACTTTCCTGAAATAGATGGTTTAATAACGGATACTTTCTTATTTCAAAATATTGTTTTCCGCCTTTTTTCAATGCTTTTTCGATGGCAGCAAGGTTTTTCTCCGCCGGTACCTGCAGATCATTTTCTCCGTTGAGTGCCAATACGGCACAAGAAACTTTCTCCAGGCTCGTTGTCGGATCGACAGCCAGAAAACTGCGATAACCCGGCTTGATCATCGCATTGAACTGACTTCGCAAGTAAGATTCCTTATTCATTTTCACGGTCTGTAAGAGCGGCAGTTGTTTCCAGAGGTGCAGCAACCTATCGCGCAGTGCTGTTCGATGATTTTCTGAACCATCCCAGGTCAGAAGGCTTTCAAACATTTCGCGATTGAGCATCTGCAATTTTTCGATGGTTTCAGGCTCCATCGCTTGTTGTCGCATGGATATTTCATTCTGGTCCAGTACGATCTCAATGCCGGTTGTTCCGGGTGCAGCCATCAGCACCATCATGTGAACTGCAGCCTCTTCCGATGCCACCATGGGGGCTACAATACCTCCTTCGCTATGTCCGAGAATACCGATCTTTTCACTGTTCACCTCTTTTCGCTGCTTCAGATAGTTTACTGCCATCTTGGCATCGTCTGCAAAATCACGGAGTGTGGCTTTGTCGAAATCGCCGGTAGATTTACCAACGCCTCTTTTGTCGTACCGCAGCACTGCAAAACCATTCCGGGTGAGATGATCGGAGATGACAAAGAAAGGTTTGTGTCCGAAGAGTGTTTCGTCACGATCATTGGGCCCGCTGCCGGCAATAAGCAAGATGGCGGGAAAAGTGCCCGTGCTGTCGGGCAAAGTAAGTGTACCGGAAAGAGAAACGCTGTCGTTGGGATATGGAATGATCACCTCTTCCGAAATATAGGGAAGTGGTTCTACGGGTGTCTGTGGCCGATCGAACATTGGTTTCTCCGAGCGTTTCAATACCAGCGGGAAGGGAATGCCTCCCTGGTTGAAGGTGCCGGCGATGGAATCTCCCTGAAGGGTGCCCTGATAAAAAAGTCCAAGGCTGGTGGCCACAATCTCCACCCTGTTATCCCGAAATGAGCTTCTCGTGGTAGGTAGCCCGAAAGCTCCCTGATCGGGACTGTCCATGGTGCTTGTGAGTGTTGAATCGGTTCCCTGGATATGAAAGACAATGCGTAAATGACTTTGCTGTATTCTCAATACCCCTTCCCAGCTACCTGTAATATCCCCGGCATTGAGAACTGTGGCAGCTGCAAGAATGATGGCCGTTGTAAAAAGAGTCTTATTCATGATGGTATGGCTCATTGTGTAAAATTGTCATTGCACGATATAGTTGTTCAGTGAAAATCAATCGCACCATCTGATGGGTATAGGTCATTTTTGAAAGTGATATTTTTTCATTTGCGGCATCATAAATTTCCTGTGAAAATCCGTAAGGACCACCAATCATAAATACCAGTCTTTTGGGTACGGTGTGGCTTTTTTTCTCCAGATAGCCGGCAAACTCAACGGAGCTGAATTGTTTCCCCTTATCATCAAGCAAGACAACATAATCGGTCGATAACAACGACTTGAAAAGTAAATTGCCCTCCAGCGTTTTTTGCTCCTTTTCCGAAATGTTTTTTCTGTTTTTAATATCCGGAACTATCTGTGTTTCGAAAGGAATATAAAAGTTCACTCTTTTCCGGTATTCATCCAACAGCTGCGCGAACTGTTTATTATCTGTTTTCCCCACAGATAGCAAAATGATTTTCATCCTTTCATGCAATTTTTTATTGATGCGGAAAAGGAAGTTATTGCTTCTCGCCCTGTAAAGGCGGGAAATTTACCCAAATGAGTTTAAAAAACCCCTATCCAACAACAAATATAACTGTTTATTTCTTACTTTTGTAAGAGATTTTAGGTAAAATTATAACAATATCGACCCGTGGTGTGTTTACTACGTGTCGGTTTTATTGAAATGATGGACATAGATAAATTAATTAGTAACCTGATTGAGCTCGCCTTCGCTGAAGATATCGGGGATGGTGACCACACCACGTTGTGCAGTATTCCGGCGGAAGAAACCGGACAATCCAGATTGATCATCAAGGAAGAAGGGATTCTTGCCGGCGTGGAAATTGCTAAAACCATATTCCATAAATTTGACAATAGCCTGGAAATTGAAGTATTTTTGAATGACGGTGCTCCCGTCCAACCGGGAGATATCGCTTTTGTTGTGTCAGGCAAAATACAATCGTTACTTCAAACGGAGCGACTGGTACTCAATATAATGCAACGAATGAGCGGCATAGCCACCATTACGCGTAAATATGTGAAGCGGCTCGAAGGGACCTCAACCAGGATCCTTGATACGCGAAAGACCACGCCCGGAATGCGTATGTTGGAAAAGCAGGCGGTGAAAATCGGTGGCGGCGAAAATCACCGAATTGGTCTTTTTGACATGATCCTGTTGAAAGATAACCATGTTGATTTTGCCGGAGGGATAGAGAATGCCATTCGTCGTGCGCAAACGTACCTGAAAGAAAAAAATAAATCACTTAATATAGAAATCGAAGTGCGGAATCTGCAGGAACTCGATGAGGTTCTAAGGGTAGGCGGAGTAGACCGGATCATGCTTGATAATTTCACGCCCGAGTTAACACGTGAAGCCGTACAGATCGTCGACGGCCGCGTGGAACTTGAATCCTCCGGCGGGATTACATTCGACACAATCCGTACTTACGCTGAGACAGGTGTGGATTACATCTCCGTGGGTGCAATCACACATTCTGTGAAAAGTCTCGATATGAGCCTGAAAGCTGTTTAATAAATTATATGAATCAAAACGATAACAAGCAGGAGTTACTTGACAGACGATATATGCGCATGGCCTTTATCTGGGCCGAGAACTCATATTGTAAACGCAGAAAGGTAGGCGCACTCCTGGTGAAGGACAAAATGATCATTTCCGATGGTTACAATGGAACTCCGTCGGGGTTCGAAAATATTTGCGAAGATGAAAACGACGTTACAAAACCTTACGTACTGCACGCTGAGGCGAACGCGATAACCAAAGTAGCCCGTTCCAATAACAGCAGTGAAGGTGCTACGCTTTATGTGACTTCATCACCCTGCATTGAATGTGCCAAATTGATCATTCAGGCAGGCATTAAACGTGTGGTTTATTCGGATGCCTATCGTTTGAGTGACGGCATTGAATTGTTAAGAAGAGCAAATATTGAAATGGTTGCTGTGGAGATTGCATAAATAAAGAAAGGAAATTGATGGATTCAGAGAAGAAAGTGAGGACATGGCTCCCCTTGTGGATCGGTATCGGGATTGCTTTGGGTATATTTATCGGAAGCAAGTATGGCCAGTTCGGAAACTCGGGGACCTCGCAGGGTTCCGGGAAGATTGATGCCGTATTGAACTATGTCCGTGAGTCTTACGTTGATACGGTCAATATGCGTCAGCTTGTGGAGGATGCTTTGCCCAACATCATCCAGCAACTGGATCCACACTCAGAGTATTTCTCGGCAGCCGATATGAAACGGGTAAACGAAGACCTGGAGGGACATTTTTCCGGTATCGGCGTTAGCTTTTATGTGTTAAGGGATACCATTGTCGTGACAAGCATTGTTCCGGGCGGACCGTCGGAAGCAGCCGGCATCACGCCCTGGGACAGAATTGTGACGGTGAATGATACGGTGGTAGCAGGGATAAAAATTAATAATGAAGAGGTACTGAAGAGGTTGCGTGGCGAAAAAGGATCTGAAGTAAAACTGGGTGTCAGGCGAGCGAATGAGGATCGCCTTGTAGAAATCGCTGTCACCCGTGGCGACATTCCCATGAACAGCGTAAACGCGGCCTACATGCTGACAGACAAAATAGGCTTTATTAAACTTGGGAGAAACTTTGGCTTTAATACTTTCAGTGAATTTATATCTGCCATTTCCAAATTAAAAAACCAGGGTGCCCGCTCTTTTTTGATCGATCTACGGGGTAATACCGGCGGATCACTTGACATTGTGGTCGCCATGGTAAACGAATTTCTACACAAAGGAGATCTTATTGTATATGCTGAAGGGCGCAGTTTCCCGCGTACCGATAATTATGCCAACGGATCGGGTACCTGTAAGGAAGACGATGTCATTATTCTCGTAGACGAGTTGAGTGCCTCCGCCAGTGAAATATTTGCCGGTGCTATTCAGGATCACGACAGAGGGTTGGTGATAGGCAGGCGTACCTTTGGTAAGGGATTGGTTCAAAGCCAACGGAATTTTCCGGATGGATCGGCGGTAAGACTTACCGTGGCCCGGTATTACACCGCTTCGGGAAGGTCCATACAGCGGGGTTATGAAAAAGGGAAGTACGATGAATATGAGATGGATGCCATCAACCGTTTTCTGGAAGGAGATTATATCAATGTGGATACAGCTTCGAACAATCATCTGACTCCCTATAAAACTTTGGGAGGCAGAACGGTTTACGGTGGCGACGGCATTATGCCCGATATTTTCGTCGCACGAGACACCACCGGGATTAATTCATATTATAATGCCGTGGTTAATAATCGGCTGGATGAGCGTTATTCTATGATCTACTCAGATATGTACAGGGAACGGTTAGGTAGTTTTGAATCCTGGCAGGAGTTGTATAAATATCTACGACAGCAACCTCTTCTATTAAACCTTGCAAGCTTTGCCGACAATAACGGCATCAGGAGAAGGCCATACTACATTCAGGAATCCGGCGAGTTACTGGAAAATGCAATGTATGCTTATATTGTACGTAACTTTTTTGGCGAAGAAGCATTTTGGGCAGCATACTATAAGGAGGATCCCCTGATTAAAAAGGGTGTTGAGTTAATAGAAAAGGGTAAAACATCCCAGGATGCAGTCACAAATGAGGAATACAGGAACTGACGAGCGAACAATCGTTGGTTGAAATACAACATTATGAACTGAGAATTGTTTATTCTTCAGTTTACCATAGATTGGATTAAAATAAAAGTTACTTTTTTTATGAGTGATTTGATTCAGAACTTTTTGTCAAACAGGGTGCTTTCGCGTTTTACAATCCTGATAATTGATCTTCTTATGATCATGTTTTCGTGCCTGTCCATGTATTTTGTGAGATACGGACTTGTCGGCCTGACCCAGGATGTGAAAACGGATGGTCTTGTAATCTGTCTGATACTGATTCTTTTTAATACCATCACATTTATTTCATTCCGCACATTCAGTGGTATACTGCGTTTCTCTTCATTCCCCGATTTACTGCGGATAGTTTATGCCCTTGGTTTGGGTTATGCCCTTACCTTCATGGTTGTGCTGGTGTTGAGAAAATTAGATCCCGAATTCAATCTTACCAATGTGACATTTGTTGCCATATTCATGCTGAATATCTTTTTGATGACTTTTTCGCGAATTCTTGTGAAGGAGGTTTATGAAGAAATCACAGGCAGTACGGTCAAACCGGTGAATGTGTTTATTTACGGAACCAAGCAGGCCGGCGTCAGCGTGGCCAAGGCGTTGAAAGGGAACAATGAATTCAATTATCGGGTTTTGGGTTTTATTTCCGATGAGAATTACATGATTGGCAAGAACTTAATGGGAGTTACCATCCACGCAAATAACCAATACCTTTTCAGTACCCTGGAGAGCAAGGATGTGAAGACAATCATCGTCTCTCCGCAGAAGATGGAAGAAATTAAAAACTCCAATCTGCTGGCAAATTTTGTGGATAATAATATCGCGCTGTTGACCACTGTTCCAATCAACGAATGGAATGGTACACTCACGAGTAAGGAGCAACTGAAAGACGTACAAATAGAAGACTTGTTGCCTCGCGATCCCATTCATATTAATATGAGGGAGATTGCTTCCAATATAGAAGGCCGACGGGTGCTGGTCACCGGTGCAGCCGGGTCTATCGGAAGTGAGATCGTCAGGCAGGTGGCATCGTTCAATCCCTACAGCATCACCCTGATTGACCAGGCTGAAACGCCACTGCATGATATGAGGCTTGAGTTGCAGGAAAAATGGAGGGAGTTGCCCACCGAGATTGTGGTGGCCGATATCAGCAACAAGTCCCGCATGGAGACAATATTTTCAAAAACAAGACCCCAATATATTTTTCATGCGGCAGCCTATAAGCATGTCCCCATGATGGAAGATAACGTGTCGGAATCGATTCAGACCAACATTTTGGGAGCCAAGATTGTGGCAGATCTGGCCGTAAAGTATAATGCTGATAAATTTGTGATGATCTCCACCGACAAAGCAGTGAATCCCTCCAATGTCATGGGTTGCTCCAAGCGTATTTGTGAGATCTACGTGCAGGCTTTGGCCAAGCACATCGAAAAGAGCGGTCAGACCTCGACTCAGTTTATCACTACCCGTTTTGGAAACGTATTGGGATCGAATGGTTCAGTCATCCCCCTGTTCAGGGAACAGATCAAACATGGTGGGCCGGTTACCGTAACACACCCTGAAATCATCCGTTATTTTATGACCATCCCCGAAGCATGCCAGCTGGTACTGGAGGCAGGAGCAATGGGTAAGAACGGAGAGATTTATATTTTTGATATGGGCAAGCCGGTGAAAATACTGGACCTGGCCAAGCGGATGATTCGTTTGTCGGGATCGAAGGATATCAAAATTGAATTCACCGGGCTAAGGCATGGAGAGAAACTCTATGAAGAGTTGCTGAATAAGGCGGAACATACCAAACCTACCTATCACGAGAAAATTATGATTGCCGATGTGCGTGAATATGAGTATGAGGAGATAAACCACAACGTCAATGCCCTGATACAGGTTTCATACGATTATGACGATATGCGCACGGTGAAGGCCATGAAAAGAATGGTACCCGAATTCCGGAGCATCAATTCACCTTTTGAAGCCGTTGACAGCCTGTTGAATAACATGCCGAAAGAGGCAGTGATCGTGTCACAACCCAGGCAATAGAAGCGATTTTTATTATTTCAGGTTCCCCTGCATGTCGCACAATTTTGTGTAGTACCCTCCCTGCGCATACAAGGAAGTGTGTTGTCCCCACTCAACAATTTGTCCATCCTTCATTACGTATATTTCATCCGCGTTTTTTATCGTGGATAGCCGATGCGCAATCACAATGGTGGTGCGGTTTTTCATCAGGTTGTCCAAGGCCTCCTGCACAAGTTTCTCAGAGTTGGTATCGAGCGCAGAGGTGGCTTCATCCAGAATCAGGATTTCCGGGTTCTTCAGAATGGCACGGGCAATGCTGATGCGCTGTCGTTGACCGCCGGAGAGTTTTCCACCCCTGTCGCCGATGTTGGTGTTATATCCCCTTTCGGTTGCCATGATAAAGTCGTGCGCATTGGCAATCTTTGCTGCTTCCACTACCTGACTTTCGGTAGCTCGGGTAACACCAAAAGCGATGTTGTTGTAAAAGGTGTCGTTAAAGAGGATGGCTTCCTGATTCACGTACCCGATCAGCGATCTCAAATCCCGCAACTTCACATCTTTGATGTTGATATCATCGATAAAAATGCCGCCTTGCTGGATATCGTAAAAACGTGGCAGGAGATCGGCGAGGGTCGATTTACCGGAGCCCGACTGGCCGACAAACGCAATGGTTTTCCCTTTCTCAATGGTCAGTTGTACATCCCGGAGTACCCAGTCGGATTGGTATTTAAACCACACCTCTTTGTATTGAATGTGTTTGTGGAAAGTGATTGGTGATGGCTGTACCGGTTCTGATATGGGATTTTCAGCCTCCAGTATCTTGTCTATTCGTTCCATTGACGCCAGTCCGCGTTGTACCGCATAGGCCGATTTAGACAACTCCTTGGCCGGATTAATGATGCTGTAGAATATTGTCAGGTAGTAAATAAAGGTGGCTGCGTCAATGACGCCGTTTCCGTCCAGAATCAAAGAACCTCCAAACCAGAGTACGATGGCAATCGTGAGGGTTCCCAGGAACTCACTCATGGGATGAGCAAGCTGTTGCCTGCGTGCAATGCGGTTCGACATCCTTCTGAACGTGTTGCTGCCGGCCTGAAACCGGTCGGATATTTTGTTCTCCGCGTTAAATGCTTTGATGATGCGAAGGCCACTCAATGTCTCCTCAACCTGCGACATCAGCTCTCCCCACTTATTTTGGGCCTCGAAAGAGCTTCTTTTAAGCGATCGTCCCACTCTTCCCATAACAAAACCCATCACGGGGAGGACGATCAATACAAACAACGTAAGTTGCCAGCTCAGGATGGTCATTGTGGTCAGATAAATGAGAATGAGGATCGGATTTTTGAAAAGCATATCGAGAGAACTCATCACCGAGTTCTCCACCTCATTCACATCGCCCGATATCCTTGCCAGGATATCTCCTTTCCGCTCCTCGGTAAAAAAACCGATGGGCAGGGTGAGAATTTTGTCGTTTATTTGGTTACGGATATCTTTTACCACACCAGTTCTGATTGGAATAATAAAGTAGGAGCCAAAATAAGCGGTTCCGGTTTTTAACAAGGTCATTACTACAAGTACCACTGCAAGCATCATCAGGGCAAAACTGCTCCCATATGTATCAATCAGCTGAGTAACATACCAGTTCACATTATTCAACGCAGTATCTATCAGCGAAGAGTCGGTATTGCGCCATGGGATGAATGAATAGGTTGCTGTATTTACCTTAAACAGCACCTGCAGGATGGGAATGATGGTAGCGAGCGAAAATACGTTAAGTACGGCCGTCAGGATGTTGAAAGTAAATGTAAGAAACAGATATTTCCGGTAAGGAGGCAAAAAACGCTTTAAAATATAGATGATACCCTTCATCAATTCTTCTCTCTTTATATGATGTATATCGATTGGCTAAATAAACAGCCATTTTTTAATTTCTCTGCGAAGATACGCATAAAATATAATTCGACAGATTTAAATTGGCCGTTTATTTCGGTTGTTTATTGTATCTGACGACACCGCTACGATTGGCGTCAAGGGCAGGGAAAAATGGTTTTTGCCAATAGCTTTTCAAATTCGACTAAAAAAATGATTTTTTCTTCAGATCTTAGTCGTCTGGGAGTCTTGACTTTGCGATAAGAGGCGAAAAAAAGTTGAAAAAAACATCGATTTTTTTCGCAGAATAGCTTGCACAGTAAAAAAACAAACCCTAT
>DFYK01000100.1:0-11376 GCA_002383605.1 Proteiniphilum sp. UBA4084
CGTCCCGGCTTACGAATATCTGATGACCTGACATAAAAAACCAACAGCGTGTCAAGATGGATAATGCTTGAATATTTTTGCGTACCTTTGTATTTCATATAAGACTTTTCTCTTTTCCGCAATGACCATCAGATATAACGTACAACTGCAACCATATAACTCTTTCCGCACCAGGGCGACGGCCCGGATATTCTGCGAACCGCAGACGGCAGGGGAGCTTTCAGAAGCAATCAGGGCTTTTTCCAATGAACAGAAGCTGGTGCTGGGGGCGGGATTCAACCTGTTCTTCACGCACGATTTCGATGGCGTGGTCATCAAGCCGGGGATGCGGGGCATTACAACGGTAGCCGAAAACGATGCATATGTAGACATTGAAGCGGGGGCCGGCGAAGAGTGGGATCAGTTTGTCGGGTTCTGCGTTTCCCACGGTTATGCGGGACTGGAAAACCTTTCCCTGATACCGAGCTCCGTGGGAGCAAGCCCCATACAGAATATCGGCGCCTATGGAACGGAGGTGAAAGACACGATTATCCAGGTAAAAGCGGTGGATATACACGGAGGTGAACTCCATGAATTTAGCAGTGCGGCGTGTGACTTCGGATATCGTGACAGCATCTTCAAGCGTACCGGCCGCTATGTGATCACGTCGGTGGTATATCGGCTTAGCAAAACATTTGTTTATAAGGAAAAATATGTCGACTTAAGCCGNNAAAACATTTGTCTACAAAGAAAAATATGTCGACTTAAGTCGGGAGCTGGAAGGCATTGCCGCTCCCACCCTCTCGCAGGTACGCGATGCCATTATCCGCATACGCACCCGCAAGCTACCCGACTTCAACCTCCTTCCCAACGCGGGCAGCTTCTTCAAAAACCCCGTGCTGACAACGGATGAAAAGGATGCACTGCAGAAAATATTGCCGGATGCACCGGTCTACAACGTGGGAGACGATGGCTTTAAGACATCGGCCGCGTTTCTGATCGAAAAGGCCGGTTACAAGGGGAAGCGAAAGGGCATGGTGGGTACCTACGAGCAACATGCGCTGATCATCGTCAATTACGGGACTGAGAACGGACAGGAGATCGCCGGGTTCATGGAGGAGATTCAACAGGAAGTAAAAAAACAGTTCGGCATCCCGCTCGAGCCGGAAGTGTGGATATTTTAATCTGAAAACGATGTCATCATTTATCATCGAAGGCGGACACAGCCTTCAGGGAAACATTACCCCCCAGGGAGCGAAAAACGAAGCGCTGCAGGTGATCTGCGCCACGTTGCTCACGCAGGAGGAGGTAATCATCGACAATGTCCCCGACATTCTCGATGTGAACAACCTGATCGCCCTCATCGGAGATATGGGGGTCACGGTAAAGAAACTGGATGAAAAACGGTATTCATTCAAAGCGGAAGAGATTGACCTGCCTTATACGCAATCGGATGATTTTATGCGGAAGAGCGCCGCATTGCGGGGCTCCATCATGCTGATCGGGCCGCTCCTGGCACGTTTCGGTGAGGCCGTCGTGCCCAGGCCGGGAGGCGACAAGATTGGCCGCCGGCGGCTCGATACCCACTTCAACGGTATCATGAAGCTGGGTGCCCAGATGATCTACCACGAACAGCGGAACCGCTTCACCCTCTCGGCCAAACAACTGAAAGGGACTTATATCCTGCTCGACGAGGCATCGGTGACGGGTACGGCCAACCTGCTGATGGCTGCCGTGCTGGCGGAGGGAGAGACCGTCATCTACAACGCTGCCTGTGAGCCCTACGTGGAACAACTCAGCCGGATGCTGGTGCGCATGGGTGCACAAATTGAAGGCATCGGATCCAACAAACTGCTGATACAGGGCGTCACAAAACTATCGGGTTGTTCCCACCGCCTCCTCCCCGACATGATTGAGATTGGCAGCTTCATCGGCATGGCGGCCATGACTGCCTCGGAGATCACCATCAGGGAGACGTCGGTTGACCACCTGGGCATCATTCCGGAGAGCTTCCGCAGGCTGGGTATCACGGTGGAACAGCGGGGCGACGACCTTTTCATACCCCGGCAGGAGGGTTACACCATTGAATCGTTCATCGACGGCTCCATCCTCACCATTGCCGATGCGCCGTGGCCGGGACTTACGCCCGACCTGTTGAGTGTGATGCTGGTGGTCGCCACAAAAGCCAAGGGGAGCGTACTCATTCATCAGAAGATGTTCGAAAGCCGCCTCTTCTTCGTAGACAAACTGATTGACATGGGAGCCCAGATCATTCTGTGCGACCCGCACCGTGCCGTGGTGATTGGCCTGGATAACCGGTTTCACCTGCGGGGCATGACGATGACCTCGCCCGATATCCGCGCGGGAATATCGATGCTGATCGCCGCCATGAGTGCCGAGGGGACAAGCACCATCCACAACATTGACCAGATAGACCGCGGATATCAGTCCATCGATACGCGACTGAACGCCCTGGGGGCCCGGATTAAAAGAATGTGAATCATATGGGGAGGCGCAAAAGATGAAGCATATTTTACAGGAGAAAATATTTGCTTTTCTGGCGACTCTTTTATTACTTTGTATCTTCATTTGAAATAACAGACTACGATTATGCCCACCAATTCGGTTATCACCGACATCCAACAAGTAACCATTCGTTTCTCGGGAGACTCAGGGGACGGAATGCAATTGTCCGGAACACTCTTTTCCACCTTATCGGCGATCTTCGGAAACGAGATTGCCACATTCCCCGATTTTCCGGCCGAAATACGTGCACCCCAAGGCTCACTACATGGTGTTTCCGGTTTCCAGGTACGCATCGGAGCCAAAGATGTGTACAACTCAGGCGATAAAACCAACGTACTTGTGGCGATGAACCCGGCGGCACTGAAGGTGAATGCACAGTACCTGAAGAGAGGTTCCATTGTGCTCTACGACACCGATTCATTTCAAAAGAAAGATCTCGACAAGGCGCTCTATACAACCCAGGATCCCTTTGCTGAACTCAAGCTGGAACATGTGCAGCCCGTGGGCGTGGCCATCACCTCCCTCACCAAAGCTTCACTCGAAGACTCGGGACTGGAGAACAAAGACATGCTACGTTGCAAGAACATGTTCGCGCTGGGTATAGTCTGCTGGCTCTTCAACCGGCCCCTGGAGATAGCCGACATGCTGCTGCAGCAGAAGTTTGCCAAAAAGCCGCTGCTGGTGCAGGCCAACATCAAGGCGATGTCCGACGGCTACAACTATGGCAACAACATACACCTTACCGCCTCCACCTATCGCATTGAGCCGATTGAAGGCAGCAAAGGTCNNCTGCAGGAGCTGGCCAAAAGAAAAGATTTTGGCGTGAAGGCATTGCAGATGGAAGATGAAATTGCCGGGATCACCTCCTCCATTGGCGCCAGCTTTGCAGGCTGCCTTGCCGCCACCTCCACCTCGGGCCCGGGCCTTGCGCTCAAGTCCGAAGCACTGGGACTGGCCGTGATGACCGAGCTACCCCTGGTGGTGATCGACGTGCAGCGCAGCGGACCCTCCACCGGGATGCCGACCAAGAGTGAGCAGACCGACCTGAATCAGGCGCTCTACGGGCGCAACGGCGAAAGTCCGCTGGTGGTGATCGCGGCAGCTTCGCCCACCGACTGTTTCGAGAGCGCCTTTGAAGCATCGAAGATTGCACTGGAACACATGACACCGGTGATTCTGCTTACCGACGGCTACATTGCCAATGGCTCTTCGGCCTGGAAGATTCCCGATATGAAAGATTATCCCGAAATAAAGCCTCCTTATGTGGAGAAATATTATAAGGGCGACACCGAAGGATGGCGCCCCTACGTGCGGGATGAAGAAAGCCTGGTCAGATACTGGGGTGTGCCGNNAAACTTACCGGCGTCATCTCCTCCAACCCCGAGAATCACCAGTACATGGTGGACACCCGCCGCAAGAAGATTGAAAAGATTGCCGATTTCATTCCCGTACAAAAGGTGGTGGGCGACAAGGATGCCGACACGCTGATTGTGGGATGGGGAGGCACCTACGGACACCTCCTCGAGGCGATGCTCCGCATACAGGCTACCGGCAGGAAGGTGGCATTTGCCCATTTCAGGTATATCTCTCCCCTGCCAAGGAACACGCACGACCTGTTGAAGAAATACAAGCGGGTGATCGTGGCAGAACAAAACGAGGGCCAGTTTGCTGCCTACCTGACCGGAAGGTTCGAGGATCTGGGTAACATCCGCCGATTTAACAGGGTGGAGGGACAACCTTTCAAGGTGAGCGAGCTGGTGGAAGAATTTACGAAAATGATGGAGGCCCAATAAGCATGGAAGCAACAGAAATAAAATATCAAAAATATCTACCCAAGGATTACAAGAGTGAAAATGCGGTACGCTGGTGCCCCGGCTGTGGCGACTATGCCATTCTTACCTGCCTGCACAAGGCGATGGCAGAGCTGAACCTCGAGCCGCACCAGACAGCGGTGATCTCCGGTATAGGCTGCTCATCGCGACTGCCCTACTACATGAATACCTACGGATTTCATAGCATTCACGGACGCGCGGCAGCCATTGCCACCGGCGTGAAAATGGCCAACCCCGACCTGAGCGTGTGGGTGGCAACCGGCGACGGTGACTCACTGGCCATCGGCGGCAACCATTTTATTCATGCTGTGCGTCGCAATGTAGACATCAACGTCATCCTGTTCAACAACAAGATATATGGCCTCACCAAAGGACAATACTCACCCACCTCGGCCCGTGGATTTGTCTCCAAGTCATCGCCCTACGGCACCGTGGAAGATCCGTTCCGCCCGGCAGAGCTGACCTTTGGAGCCAGAGGAACTTTCTTTGCCCGCGCCATCGACGTGGACATGAAGAATCAGGTGGAAGTGATGGTGGAAGCAGCACGCCACAAAGGTACCGCGGTGATTGAGGTGCTGCAGAACTGTGTGATCTTCAACGACGGCATCCACAACAAAATAAGCGACCGCACCTGGAAGGCCGACAATACAGTTGTCCTGAGGCATGGTGAGAAGATGATCTTCGGCAAGGACAACGAGAAAGGCCTCGTGCTGGATGGCTGGAGCCTGAAGGCGGTCACCATCGGGGAAGAGGGCTATACGCTCGATGACGTCCTGGTGCACGATGCCGCTGCCAAAGACAGCACCTTGCAGTTGAAGCTTGCCCTGATGGATACCGGCGACGGCCTCCCCGTGGCACTGGGTGTGATACGCAATGTGGATGCGCCTTCCTACGACGGGGATTACCAACAACAGATTGAAGCGGTACAACAGAAATCGCAAAAAAAATCATTCACCGAGTTCCTCCTCAGTTCCTCCAACGTGTGGGAAGTGAAATAATATTAGTTCCGTCTTCTTTTCATTTCCGTGCGGATCATTTTCAGTTCGCGGCTGCTCTGTCCCTTCACCGAGGAGTTCTCTTCGGCACGGCGGAATAGATAAGGCATCATGGTTTTCACCTCGCCGTAAGGGACATATTTCGCCACGTTATAGCCTTGTTCGGCAAGGTTGTACGTGATGTGGTCGCTCATGCCGTAAAGTTGGGAGAAATAGATCCCGGGATGGTTTCGCGGTACACCGTGTGCATCGATCAGGGAGGCCAGCAAACGGCTGCTTGCCTCGTTGTGCGTGGCCACCATAAAGTTGATGCTCTCCAGATGATCCATAAAATAGCGGATGATATCGTCAAAATCACGGTCGGTCGCCTCTTTATCGGGCTGTATGGGCGAAGGATATCCTTTTTCCAGCGCCCGGGCACGCTCCTTCTCCATATAGGCACCGCGCACAATCTTTAACCCGAAACGAAAACCGCCCTCCAATGCCATCCGGTGATGCTGTTTGATCCGCTCCACGCTGTCGTGCCGGTACATCTGATAGGTATTTTGCACAATGGCTTTCCTCTTATTGTACTGCGCCATCAGCCGCATGACCATCTCGTCCAGTACGGGCTGAATCCAGGTCTCCTCGGCATCGATCATCACCGGGACATCCAGTTCGTAACCACGCCGGAAGATTGCATCGACCCGTTCCTCTACCTGCCGATACTCCGCTGCTTCCGCATCAGTCAGCGCATTCCCGCTGCTCACCTTGGCCAACAGATCGAAACGGGCTACGCCGGTAATCTTGAAGACACTGAAAGGTACCGCCGGGTTATCCCGGGCAAACTCAATGGTGCGGATGATCTCCCGGCAGGTGGTATCGAACGCCGCTTCCGTCTCCTCCCCCTCCTGTGCATAATCGAGTATCGAGAAGACATTGCGCTTTGCAAGCCGGGCAATGGTTCTGCTGCAATCTTCAATGGACATGCCCCCCACAAAATGGCGGTAGATGGTTTTTCGCAAAATATCCTTCACCGGGAAACGAATGGCCATGGCAAAGTTGACAAGCTGCTTGCCGGTGCGCACCAGTGTTTTGTTGTTCATGAGTTTGAAAAGCTGATAAGCCTGCCTGAGGCTGGCATTCGATTGATCGCGAAAGGCAATTTCAGTGTTCTCAAAGTTGAGGAAATGGTTTTTTTCAGGGAACATGTGCTTGAATGTAAAAGTTCAAAGATTTACTGCAAAAGTAAAAAAAATATGATAAATTTGTTCATCTAAAATAATAACCACAGAAAAAAAACCAAATTATGCCGAAAGGAATCTACCAATTACCACCCGTAAAGAATGAACCAGTCAGGAGCTACGCTCCCGGATCGACTGAAAGAGAAATGCTGAAACACAAGCTCGCAGAACTCAACAAAGGCGGTCTCGACCTGCCGATGGTGATCGATGGCAAGGAAGTACGTACCGGTAACCTCATGGATATTCGCCCCCCCCACGACCACCGTCACCTGCTGGGACATTATCACCAGGGAGATCAAACCCATGTTCAGATGGCCATAGACGCAGCTCTCAAAGCCAAGCCGGCCTGGGAAGCCATGCATTGGGAAAGCCGGGCGGCCATTTTCCTGAAGGCGGCCGAGCTGATCGCAGGTCCTTACCGGAGCGAGTTCAATGCCGTGACGATGATCGGACAATCGAAAAATGCATACCAGTCGGAGATCGATGCCGTTTGTGAGTTGGTGGATTTCTACCGCTACAATGTGAAGAATATGGCCGAGATCTATGCCATGCAGCCCAACTCCGCGCAGGGCGTATGGAACAGGATGGTCTGGCGTCCGCTCGAGGGATTTATCTTTGCACTCACACCCTTCAACTTCACCTCCATCGCGGGCAACCTGGGTGCCGCACCGGCGCTCATGGGCAACACGGTGGTGTGGAAGCCTTCCAGGACGGCGGTTTATTCCGGCCATCTCATCATGAAAATACTGCAGGAAGCAGGATTGCCCGACGGGGTGATCAACCTGGTTTATGTCGGCGGAAGAGAAGCGGCCGAGGTGGTTTTCAATCACCGTGACTTTGCCGGGTTGCACTTCACCGGCTCCACGGCAGTATTCAACGGCATGTGGGGCACCATTGCCAAAAACATATCGAAATACAAATCCTATCCGCGCATCGTGGGCGAGACCGGCGGCAAAGACTACATTTTTGCCGATGCAACGGCCGACCCGAAACAGGTGGCTACAGCCATCACGCGGGGCGCTTTCGAATATCAGGGACAGAAGTGTTCCGCCGCATCCCGTGCCTATATTCCGGAGAACATATGGGAAGCGGTCAGAAAAATGGTGGGTGATGACCTTTCGAAGATCAAAACCGGCGTGGTGGAGGATTTCAGCAACTTTGTGAATGCCGTGATCGATGAGGAGTCGTTCGACAAGCTGGCACAGGTGATCGATGACGCAAAGGCATCGCCCGATGCGGAGATTGTTTGTGGAGGCAGTTATGACAAGTCGACCGGATATTTCATTCAGCCGACTGTGATTCTGGCAAAGAAACCCGATTATGTCACCATGCGGGAAGAGCTTTTCGGTCCCATCATCACGATCTATGTCTATCCCTCCGGCAAAGAGGACGAGACCATGGATATCCTGGACAGCACCACCGATTATGCACTCACCGGCGCCATCTTCTCGGCCAGCAGGGCCCACATTGAAAAGATGACCACAAGGCTGATGCATACTGCGGGAAACTTTTATATCAACGACAAGCCCACCGGCGCCGTGGTGGATCAGCAGCCCTTTGGCGGGGGACGCGGATCGGGCACCAACGACAAGGCAGGCTCCCTCTTTAACCTGATGCGTTGGGTTTCACCACAATGCATCAAGGAGACGTTTGTTCCGGCAACCGACTATATGTATCCCAACTTCCTGGAAGCCTGAACAGGCAAAGTGGATATGCCATCTTATTTTATAAAGAAGAAAAATGTGAAATAGATTATTCCGGTAAACAATCTATCTTTGTGTTTTGTTATTCTCTCTGACGGGATAAAAATATGCAAAGTAAAAGGATTATCATTGCCATTGACGGTTACTCGTCTTGCGGCAAGAGTACAATAGCCAGGGGGCTGGCAAAACAACTGGGTTATATCTATATTGACAGCGGCGCCATGTATCGCGCTGTGGCGCTTTACGCCCTCAGAAAAGGGTGGCTTACAGAAAAAGGAATAGACGAGGATGCCCTGCGCCGCCATATCGGTGATATCCACATCACATTCAATCCCAATGCACAGGGTGTACAGGAAACCTTTCTGAACGGTGAGAACGTGGAAAGGGAGATCCGTTCTTTGCAGGTGGCCAACGGTGCAAGCCGCGTGAGCACACTCGCCTTCGTGCGCAGGGAGATGGTACGCCAGCAACAGGAGATGGGAAAAAATAAAGGGGTGGTCATGGATGGGCGTGATATCGGCACGGTGGTCTTCCCCGATGCGGAGATGAAGCTTTTTCTGACTACTTCCCCTGAAATACGCGCCAGAAGGCGCTTTGATGAGATGGTCGCCAAAGGGGAACAGGCGGAGTATGAAGCCGTACTGGCCAATGTCAAGGAACGGGACCTGCGTGACACGACACGCGCCGAGAGTCCGTTACGCAAAGCAGACGATGCCCTTGAACTGGACAACACCCACATTGGGATTGAAGAACAGTTGCAATGGGCATTGCATATGTTTCACAAAATCACAGCACAAAATGAGCAAAATTGAAATAGACAGGCAGTCGGGATGCTGCTTTGGTGTCGCCAAGGCGATCTCCAAAGCGGAGGAGGAGTTGCAAAAGGGAGGCACGCTTTATTGTTTGGGTGACATCGTACACAACAACATAGAAGTAGAACGCCTCGCAAAGATGGGACTGATCACGATCAACCACGAGCAGTTCCGGGAACTGAAGAATGTACGCGTGTTGTTGCGTGCGCACGGTGAGCCGCCCAGCACCTACGAGATAGCCAAACAGAACAACATAGAGATCATTGATGCTTCCTGCCCCGTGGTGTTGGGGCTGCAGAAGAGAATCAACAAGAAATATACACTTCGTGAGCACGACGATGCACAGATCGTGATTTTCGGGAAGAAGGGACATGCCGAAGTGAACGGGCTCCTCGGTCAGACCGATGAATCGGCCATCATCATCGAGAGCAAAGAGGAAATAAACAAGCTCGACTTCTCACGTGACATCAGTCTTTTTTCACAAACGACCAAGCCACTGGACGGCTTCCACGAGATTGGAGAATTAATCAGTTCACGCATGCAGGAAGGTGCGAAATTCGAATTTTACGACACCATCTGCCGGCAGGTATCAAACCGTGTGCCCAACATACAGGAGTTTGCCGCCAGCCACGACCTGATCATCTTTATTGCCGGCGAAAAGAGTTCCAACGGCAAAGTATTGTTTGCAGAGTGTAAGAAGAAGAATCCCAATTCCTATCTGATCCACACCCCGGAGGAACTTGACCCGGAGCTGATTAAAGAAGAGATCAGCATTGGTATTTGCGGGGCTACCTCCACCCCCAGGTGGCAGATGGAAGCTGTGGCCGAGCGGATCGAAAAATTGCAACCGCAAATGCGGTTGGAAAAAGCTGCTTTTTAGCAGCTTTTTTTTTGTGCCATCGTTAAAAAAACATATCTTTGCATCTTATTGTTTTTTTAGGAAAAGGGTATATAAACCACAAAGTCTCAAAGACAAACAACACAATTATGGACTCAAACATTCAAAGCGTAGGTGTCCTCACTTCAGGGGGTGATGCGCCGGGTATGAATGCCGCCATTCGCGCAGTGACGCGTGCCGGCATCTCTAACGGCATGCGTGTGTACGGCATCTACAGAGGTTATAAAGGCCTCATATCGGACGAAATAGTAGAATTCAAGACAAATAGCGTCAGCAATATCATCCAACAGGGTGGAACCATCCTGAAGACTGCCCGTTCCCATGAGTTCATGACCGTGGAAGGACGCAGGATTGCTTTTGAAAACATGCAGAAACATGGCATTGATGCATTGATCGTTATCGGCGGCGACGGTTCTCTCACGGGTGCCGGCATTTTTGCCAACGAGTACAACATCCCGGTGGTAGGCCTTCCGGGCACCATCGACAACGACCTGAACGGTACCGACACCACCATTGGCTATGACACGGCGTTGAACACCATCATGCAATCGATGGACAAAATACGCGATACGGCCACCTCCCACGAACGTTTGTTCTTTGTGGAGGTGATGGGACGCAACTGCGGGTACCTCGCATTGAACAGTGCCATTGCATCGGGTGCGGAGGCAGCCATCATCCCGGAGATCAGCATTGAAAAAGACCAGTTGGCTGAACTCATTGAACAGGGTTTCCGCAAATCGAAAAACAGCAGCATGGTGCTGGTCACCGAGAGTGAGGTGACCGGGGGAGCCATCAAGCTGGCCGAACGTGTGAAGACGGAATATCCGCAATACGATGTGCGGGTCTCCATCCTGGGCCATCTCCAGCGTGGCGGTTCACCCACGGCGCAGGATCGTATTCTGGCAAGCCGCATGGGCATTGCTGCCATACAGGCCCTGCTGGAAAATCAGCGCAACGTGATGATCGGCATTCGTGAAAACGAAATCGATTATGTTCCTTTCAAGAGAGCCATCAAGAAAGATCGGGAAATCAGCGAAGAACTGCTGGAAGTATTGCGCATTTCTTCGATATAGATAATACCGGTAGCCAGAGAACAAAAAAGAATTATTTTGTTTTTGTTCTCTTTTAAGGAGAAAACGGTACTTTTGTAACACAAACAAACTAAACAGAGTATTTATATGGAAATAACACACATCGAGCACATTGGCATCGCTGTAAAAAGTATTGAGGAACATCTGCCCTACTACGAAGGGATTCTTGGCCTGACATGCTATAACATTGAAACCGTGGAAGACCAGAAAGTGAAAACGGCTTTTTTCATGGTCGGGCCGACCAAGATAGAGCTTCTTGAGCCTACCAGTGAGGAAAGTACCATTGCCAAATTCATTGAGAAAAGGGGCGAAGGGGT